>JBGTBZ010000572.1:0-6202 GCA_041749155.1 Phycisphaerae bacterium | reverse complement strand
AGGGGAACGCCACCAAGCTCGGCGCCGGCGATGCGGTCGACCTTCAGCTCGCGGGCATGCGCGCCCATGAGGCGGCCGATCTCACGAAGGACGGCGGGGAGCGTCGCGAAACGGTACTTGTCGATGTAGTAGTTGCTCTTTCGCCCGCTGCGCAGCGTGAATTCGCCGCGCAAGACGCTGGTGTCGTTGATGGCCTGGATCAGCTCGTCGCGTGTCATGCGGGCATGGTAGGACCCGTAGCGACACACGAGGCCACTCGCCGTCGGTAGCCGCAAGCGGGCTGCCGGAGTGCGGTGGTGGATGTGGGCGGTCGCTTCAGTTGGTCAGGCTGCGATCCAGGGCGAGCACGATCTCCTCCTGGAGCTGCTGGGCCTTCCAAACCTCGGCGCAGTTATTCACGAGAATGCTGAAGGCGTACCAACGGCCGTCGCGGCCGTGCAAATAGCCGGAGAACGTGCTGACGCCGTTGATATACCCGGTCTTGCCGAACACGCGGCCGTGCAGGTCCCTGCGACCGGCATCGCGGAAGCGCCGCTGCAGCGTCCCGTCCACACCGGCTCCCGAAAGCGATCCGCGGAACATCTCCGCGGCGTCGCTGTGGTGCATGGCCGCCAGCACATCGCAAAGGGCCGCGGCGGAGACGCGGTCCTCGCGCGACATGCCTGAGCCGTCATCCAGCCGGACATGGTCGCGCTCCATGCCGATGCGGCCGAGAAAGTCCTTGACCACTTCCTCGGCGTCGGCCCACGATCCCGGGCGCCCGGTCGCGGCGAAGGCGGTGCGCTTGGCCAGGGCCTCGGCGTAGAGATTGATGCTGTCCTTGTTCGTGCGGGCCAGCACCGGAGGCATCTGGGTCTGATGCAACGCCAGCAGCCGCCAACCCGATACCGCGTCGCTGGTACCGGAAAGCCTCGACGCCCACTCGTCGCGAATGGTGCGATCCACCTCCGGCGGGGGACATTCGATGCCGGCCTCCCGCAGGACCTCTGCGAAAACGGCGCCGAAGAAGCCGGTAGGGTTGTCGATGGTCACCTGCATCGGCCCCTGCTCGCGGGCGTCGGTCTGGCCGCCGAGGGTGATGTTGTTCGTCCGCTCAGGGCGGGTGAGCACGATGGCGTTCTTGGTCCCGCGGCGGGCGGTGTTGTTTACCGTGACGTACTCGGTCGGCGGATCCAGCCGGTAGCCCAGTATCTCGGCGCTTCCTCGGCGGTAGACGTGGACATCGATGCAGTTGATGTTCAGGTTCAGCCCGCCGACCTGCGCCTCGTACCAGCGATGACGCTGATTTTCCGGCCAACTGGGGTGGATGTACTGGTCGTCGAAGACGCTGTCATCCAGCCGCACCGCGGAGATGCGGCGGATGCCTTGGGCCTGAAGCTGCTCAGCCCATGCGGCAAAGACGGTCCGCGTGCCCCAGCCGTCGATGCTGCGGAGCAGGGCGGCGTCGCCAAAGCTGGGATCCCCGTCGCCGATGACCGCCAGCTCCACTTCCCCGCTGGCGACGTCCCCGCGGACCAACAGCTTGGTCTGGAAGGCGAAATCCTTCCCGAGCGTGTCCAGGGCGGCGGCAGTGGTGAGGAGCTTGAGGTTGCTCGCTGGGATCATCGGCCGGTCGGCGGACTGGGAGAAGAGGACCCTCTGCTGCCCCGGGGCCTCGCCAAGGGCGACGATCTGGACGCCGAGAGTCGAATTCTTCGGCGTCCCGGCTTCGAGGAGCGTTTTCACCCGCTGCGACACGTCCGCGGCCAGGTCGCCCCTGGCGAGGGAGGCAGGGGCGAGGCAGAGAATAGCCGCAAGGCCTAGCAGCAACAGGCGGGAGACGGTCGGGGGAGCGGCGTTGGAAGTCGGCATGGATCGGCCTCCGTGCGTCCAAAAGAGCATCGCCATTCCATCGGCGATGAGCGGGCACTGACAAGGGTACCCGCTCGGGCGAAATCGACAAGCGCGGTCGTCGAAAAGGGCGGGCTAATCGAAGAGGGCGATACCGTCGGCGGTGACCAGCAGCAGCTTGTTGGTCACCTGGTGCGGCATGGTGCGGAAATCGCTGTTGATCTGGTCGCGCAGGCTGTCGACGGTCTCTCCGTCGTTGCGGAAGCAGAGCAGGATGTCTCGGTTGGGCACTGCGGCGACGAAGGGGCTGCCCAGATGCTCGCGGAGGCGATCGTGGAGGCTTGGGAGCAGCAGGCGGCTGGCGTCGAAGCCGTCGAGGGTCTGGAAGAGGATGAGGTTGATCCGGCCCGATTCATCCTGGGCGGCGTGGGCGTTCATGCTCTCGGAGCGGTCGACGAGATTGCCGATGGCCCGCTCATGCAGGCGCTCAATATCGACATGCCAGCGCTTGAGGGCAGACCAGGGAACGTAGGAGATGGTGCGATCGCCGTCGATGACGTAGCCGATGCACAGACCGGGGACCAGCGGCTGGGTCGCCAGATGATCCAATCGACCAGGCGGGGCGATGCCCGAGGCTGCATCCGTCGCCTGGGGATGAGCAGGGGGCGAAGGTGGTTCGCGCCCCTCTTCGCAGGGAAGGACCATGGGCAGAAGGCGGTCTGCCACCTGATCGAAGTCGGCCTCGCGATCGGGAGACCCCTCGCTGGCGCGAAGCAGCTCCACGGCCCAGCGCTCGATCTGGTGTTGCAGCTCCTCGGGCTTCAGCCGCCAGATGCGGTACAGGTTCTCGAGGGAGGCGACATGACCGTTGACACGCACCGAGAAGGGTTGACGAGCCCTCGCAATCTTGACCAGCGGGAAGCGCTGGCGGACGCGGTCGATCACCGTCTGTGCAAACAACTCTCGCGTCATCCGCCGCCCTTTCCTGCCCGGATCCTGGGGGTCGCCGGGGTCAGTTTCCCCACCATCATCGCCCGCGTCGTCCTGGGGCACGCCCTCATCCATGCCATCAGGCTTGTCGTCGGCCATAAGGGGCATGTTACGACGATGGGACACACGCGGCCAATGGCTTTGCCCACCGGCGGCGGATGAGGCACCCCTACCCCTCGCTGCCGCCCAGTTCGCGTGTTTTCAGAGACCAGTAGCCGAGCATGAGCACGAAAGCGACATATGCCGCGAAATAGAAGCCGGCGATTCCGGTGTAGATCCAGATGCGCGACAGCGGCACCGCCTGTGGATCGTCGGCGAATGCCGAATCGCCCAGCGCAATCTTGCCATACACGGTGTAGTCCGTCAGGTCGAACACCGCCAGGAAGGGCAGCATGGTGTTGACCAGGAAGGCGGCCGTTCGGGCCATCGCCCCGTGCGGTTCGGCTGCCACCTCCACGAAACGCGTGAGGTTCCCGGCGAGGTAGAGCAGGATCGTCGCCGGCACGTTTACGACGAGGCTGAAGCGCGTGCTGATGGTCACGCTGATGGCGATGAGCACCCCTACCTGCATCCACAGCATCACCAGCTGTGGCCAGAGACCTGCCACATGCATCGAGCGAAGCTCCACGAGCCGGCGGGCCAAATCCTCGTCGATCGGATCCGCAGGCAGGTTGTAGTCGTCGGGTATCCGCAGCCAGAGCAGGGCGGCAAGGATCGCGCCCAGCAGCAGGACCGCACCCGCGGCGGCGGTCAGGAGGCCAAGGTACTTGCCCAAAAGCACCTGCCAGCGCGACACCGGCTTGCTCATCAGGGTGAGCATCGTCCGGTCCTCGATCTCCTCGTAGATGCTTCGGCTGGCGGAAAAAAGCGAGAGCAGTAGCACGACCAGCAGGATGATGTCGAGGCTCACCGCCTTGTACATCAGCGTGTCCTCGCCGAGCGTGAAGAAGGGCAGCGTCTGGTAGATGCCCATGATCACCGCGGCAACGACCAGCAGCAGGCCGAAGATCGGCTGCACGATGGCGTCGAAGAACGTGTGGGTGAGGATGACCCAGGTGCGGTACAAGCGTCGTTTTTCGGGTGTAAGTGGGACTTTCCGGGAGCACGGAGGATATGGACGGCCCCCCGGAGCGTCCATCACCCGCACCGCCACACTGCTGCTCAGCGGGCGATGCGGAACTCGCGGTCGCCGCGGGGTGCCTCGGATTCCGCTAGCTGCTCGCGAATGTGCCCCTCCATCCGCTCAATGACCTCCGCCAGCACCGCCTGGACTTCCGTCGTTTCGCCTTCCAGCACCAGTTCGACCGAGCCGTCGGCCAGGTTGCGGACATGGCCGCCTACTTCGTGCCCGGCGGCGATCGAATGGCAGGTAACGCGGAATCCCACGCCCTGGACATGCCCGCGGTAAAGGATGCGCTGCCGGATCGGCATGGGGAATCGTAGTGTCGCTACCGCCGCAGCTTTGCCAGCACCTGCTCCGCCGCCGCCAGGCATGCGTGGACATCGTCCATGTCCGTGTAGCCCATGTGATTTACTCGGAAAATCTGGCCCGCCAGCTCATCCTGACCGCCCGCGAGCTGGATCCCGTGCTCCGCGGCCAGGAGCTTGCGAAAGCCGTCGTCGATCCCCTCTGGATAGCGGACCGCGGTCACGCTATCGGCGGGCTGACCGCTGAGAAGCGAAAGGCCCAGGCCCCCCATGCCCTGGCGGAGGGCCTCTGCCCGCTCGCGGGTGCTGCGCCAGACGCTCTCCAGGCCCTGCTGCCGGATCAGACGCAGGGCGACGGCCTGTCCCTTCACGAGCGGGATGGCGGGGGTCCAGGGCGTGTCGCTCTTGCGGTTTGCGGCCCGATATCGCTTGAGATCGAGGTAAAAGGCGGCGGGGCGTTTATTCCGGTCCGCGGCGGCCCAGGCGCGGGCGCTGAGTGCGACATACCCGAGCCCCGGCGGCACCATGAGGGCTTTCTGGCTGGCGGTGACGGCGACGTCGATGCCCCAGTCATCCATGTCAAACGGCAGGGCGCCGATGCTGGTGATGCCATCGGCGAAGATCAGCGTTTCAGGGGCCTGCTCGCGGATCGCTTTGGCAACGGCGGCGAGGTCGCAGGCCGTGGCGGTGCTGGTTTCGCTGTGGGTGATGAGGACGGCGTGATACGTCCCCTCCTTCAGCAGAGCTGACATGGCATCGGGCGTGACATGCGTGCCCGGCTCGAAGCCGGCATCGGTGACCTCGCTGCCGAAGGTGCGGGCCATCTGCCCCCAGCGGCGGGCGAACCGGCCCGAGTCGATACTGAGCACCCGGCTTCCCGGAGCCAGCACGGACACGACGGCCGCCTCCAGCGCCGCGGTGCCGCTGGCGGTGACGATGCACACGTCGTGCTGCGTCTGGAAGACGTATCGCAGTCCCTCCTGGACCTCCTCGAGGATGGCCTGGAACTCCGGCGTGCGATGATGCACCACCGGCTCCGCCAGCGCCGCCAGCACCTCGGGGGGCACACTGGTGGGGCCGGGAGTCATCAGGCGATAGGGCATGCGGTACAATAGCTTCAGCGAGGGCTACAAAAGTCCGGAAGAAGGCCACGAATGAACACGAATGAGGGTTCCACCATTCTGTGATTGGTGTCCACTCGTGACCTTCGTGGCTTTCTTCCGGTTATCATTCCGCGTCTCATGCGCGACCGCATCATTCCGGGCAAGATGCCGCGGTTCTGGGAACCCAGGCCCAGCCGGCTCTGGATGCGCCTGCTTCGGCCGGTGCACCGGCGGATGCTCCGCGGCCAGCACGCGGTGAAGGAGGTGCGCGTCGAGGGGCTGGAGCGGCTTTCAAGGCTTGGCCCCCACGACTCGGCCCTCATCTGCCCGAATCACAGCTACACCGGCGACGGCCACGTCATGATCGAGGTCGGTCTGCAGGCGCCCCGGCCGTTCTATTTCATGGGGGCATGGCACGTCTTCCGCGGGCATGCGGGGATCGACGGGTGGCTGCTCCAGCGGTGGGGCGGGTTCAGCGTGGATCGCGAAGGGTGCGACCGCCGCGCGATGAAGACCGCCATCGACCTGCTCAGCGGCGGCCAGTTTCTGGTGATCTTCCCGGAGGGGGAGATCTACCACCTCAACGAGCGCCTCACGCCTTTGCGCGAAGGCGTGGCCTTCCTCGCCGCCAGCGCCCAGCGCGAGCTCGGCGAGGGACCCGGACGCGTCCTCATCTTCCCGACCGCCATCCGCTACGAGTTCACGGAGGACGTCACCCCGCGCCTGGAGGCGGCCCTGTCGGCGCTGGAGAAGCGCGTCATGCTCAGGGCGCCCGCCGGCATGCCCCTGCACGAGCGCATCGTGCGCTTCGGCGAGGTCATGCTCACGATTAAGGAAAAGGAGAAGCTCGG
>JBGTBZ010000571.1:0-2097 GCA_041749155.1 Phycisphaerae bacterium | reverse complement strand
CACGATGAGCAGGAACGAGAGTCGGCGGGGCATGGCGGGTATTGTCGCCCGGCCCTCGCCCGCCGGTCAACGCGGCGGGTAAAGTCCCGCGATGAACGCCGCTTCACCCCGTCCCGCCGTCATTTCGCCCGACACTCAGCGCGGGGACCCTGCCGCCCGGACGCCGCCGGGGCAGGTTCTAACGGCAAAATGGCCCGTTCTGCATTACGGGGAGGTCCCGAAGGTCGATCCTCATGCCGAGGGGTGGCGGCTGAAGGTGTTCGGGCTCTGCGACGAGCCGTACGAGCTGAGCTATGACGAGATCCGCTCGTATCCGGCGGTGGATGTGAAGTGCGACATCCACTGCGTGACACACTGGTCGCGGCTGGACAACACGTTCACGGGGGTGCCGACGAAGGCGATCATCGAGCGGGCGCGACCGAGGGCGGAAGCCAGGTTCGTGATGTGCCACGCGGAGGCGGGATTCACGGTGAACGTGCCGCTGGAGGAGTTCGTGCGCGAGGATTGCCTGCTGGCCTGGTCGCACGATGGCGAGGACCTCTCACCCGACCACGGCTGGCCCTTGCGCGGACTGGTTCCGCGGCTCTATTTCTGGAAGAGCTGCAAGTGGATCCGCGGCCTCGAGCTGCGCGCGACCGATGCGCCAGGTTTCTGGGAGCAGAACGGCTATCACATGCACGGAGATCCCTGGCGCGAGGAGCGGTTTGGGTGGTAGGTCTACTAACCCGACCCCGCCCCGCCGCCGTCAGGCGCCCGCGGCGGCTCGACCGGCCAGGAATCCCGTCGCCCAGGCCCACTGGAAGTTGAAGCCCCCGATACGGCCGTCCACGTCCAGGATCTCGCCCGCAAGGTGCAATCCCGGCGTCCTGCGACTGGCCAGCGTCCGCCACGTTATCTCCGTTAGCGGCACGCCCCCAGCCGTCACCTCAGCGTAGTTCCAACCCCGATCCTGCTCCACGGGCAGGGAAAGCCCCACCAAGGCATGCACGAGCCGGCGGCGGGCTTCCCGGCTTAGGTGGGCCAGCGGCGTCGCTGGATCGATTTCAATCCAGCCCAGCACGGCCAGGATGAGCCTTTCCGGCAGTTCAGCCCGGCCTTCCAGCAACCGCCTGACACTGATCGTCGCCCCCGCGGTTCCGCGGGCCACGAACTCGGCCTCCAGCGTCTCAAAACGCTCGTCCGGCAGCAGCGAAAGCTGCCACTGCGGCGTCCTGCCGGCATCCCGGGCCGCCAGCCAATGCCGGCTGGCATCCATCGCCAGCGGCCCGCTTACGCCGAAATGCGTCCAGAGCAGCGATCCGCGGCGGCGATCCATTGGCTTGCCATCCACGACGGTCGTGATCTGGGCCTCGTGGCTGATTCCCGAGACCTGCGCGTGAAAGAAGTGCTGCTGGAGCACCATCGGCACAAGGGCCGCGTGCGTGTGCGTGATTGTGTGGCCCAGCGAGCGTGCCAGCTCATATCCCCCGCCGTCACTACCCGTTTTCGGAAGGCTGCGCCCGCCCGTGCAGAGCACGAGCCGCCGGGCAGTCAGCTCGCGGTGTGGCGTTTTCAGCCGGAACGGGCCATCTGCGTTCGCAGGCGCGGTCAGGGCCACGACGCGGTGGTCCGCCAGCAGCGTGCCGCCGCGTTCGTGCAGACGGCTCAGCAGCGCGTCGAGGACGCTGCGTGCCTTGTCGGTCGTGGGGAAGAGCTTGCCGGTCTCCTCGCGCTTCAGCGATACGCCCATGGAGGCGAACCACGCGACCGTATCCTCGACCGTAAAGCTGGCCAGCACATTGCGCACGAAGCTACGCGACGCGGCGTTGTAATCCTCCGGCCGCACTTGGTCGTGCGTGACGTTGCAGCGCCGCCCGCCGGCAACCAGGATCTTGGCGCCGATCTTCGTGGCCCCGTCCAGTACCGCCACGCGCAGCCCAGCACTCTGCTCGCAGGCAAAAATGCCCGTCGCCAGGCCGGCGGCGCCGGCCCCAACGATCGCCACATCCCAATCGGTCTGTCCGCCGGTCACGCGGCGAGTCTAGCCGCCGTCAGCTAGCGAGACGGTCGCCTTTTGCCGCCGCCCGTCCCGGCCTTGGCTCGCGCCCCACCTCCCCC
>JBGTBZ010000570.1:0-4861 GCA_041749155.1 Phycisphaerae bacterium | reverse complement strand
TTCGCCGTCGCGGGTCTGGTGGCGACCGGGCCGGCACTCGTGGACGTCCTCTACCCCGAGCGGTTTGTGGCCGCCGGCTGGATGCTCCAGCTCCTGGCCGCCGGCGCCTGGTTCCAGATCCTGGAAGTCACCAATGGCAGCGCCATGCTCGCCCTCGGCCAGCCGCGGTGGGTGGCACTTGCGATGGCGGCCAAGGTCCTGGCCATGGCGATCCTGATACCGCTGCTGGCCTGGCACTGGGGCTTCGGGGGCGCGGTGGCCGCCGTGGCGGCGGCGGAAGTCGTTCGATACGCCGCCAGCGCCTACGGAATGACGCGGCTGGGGATCGATCTCCGCGTGGTTGGCGGAGACTGCGTGCTGACGATCGCGGTGGCGGCGTCAGCGGGGGTGGGGTACCTGGCAGGACAGGCGTTTGACTTGCCGGTGGTCCAGGTGATCGTGTCTGGTCTGGTGACGACGGTGTTGTGGACGCCGTTGGTTTTGCGAACGGTGAATCAGTGGCGTCGGGGGGGCCTTCGGGCCATTTGACAAGCGGTCGGGTTGGCCTAGACTCCCCGGCCCGCGACGTCCCGGCGAGGCGCCGGGGCGTTTTGGTTAGGTAAGGAGAAATGCGAACCGGGCCTCTGCCGGGCGCATACGATCCAGACCGCCGCCCGCACCTCGTGCCCGGCACGCCCGCGAGGCGCCGCGCACCAGTGCGTGTGCCCCCGCTGGCGTAGCTCAGTGGTAGAGCGCGTCCTTGGTAAGGACGAGGTCGAGGGTTCAATCCCCTCCGCCAGCTTCCCCTGACGACACCTGATTCAACCCCTTCTTCGGAGAACGGCCATGGCCAAGGGAGTTTTCGAACGAACCAAGCCGCACGTGAACGTCGGCACCATCGGTCACATCGACCACGGCAAGACAACGCTGACCGCCGCCCTGTCGGCGCGCTCCGCCGCCAAGTACGGCACCGCTGCCAAGGACTACAAGTCCATCGCCAAGGGCGGCATCGACCGTGACGCCACCAAGACCGTCACCATCGCCGCCGCTCACGTCGAGTACGAGTCGGATGACCGTCACTACGCCCACGTCGACTGCCCCGGCCACGCCGACTACGTCAAGAACATGATCACCGGCGCCGCCCAGATGGACGGCGCGATCCTGGTCGTGTCGGCTGCCGACGGCCCGATGCCCCAGACGCGGGAGCACATCCTCCTGGCCCGCCAGGTCGGCGTGCCCAAGGTCGTGGTCTTCCTCAACAAGGTGGACCTCGTGGACGATCCCGAGCTGCTGGAGCTGGTCGAGATGGAGGTCCGCGAGCTGCTCAGCAAGTACGGCTTCGACGGCGACGACGCCCCGATCGTCAAGGGCTCGGCTTTGCCGGCCCTCAACAGTCCCGGCGACTCCGATGCCAACAAGCCGATCGACGAGCTGGTCAGCACGCTCGACAGCTACATTCCCGTTCCAGAGCGGGAGATGGATAAGCCCTTCCTCATGCCCGTCGAGGACGTCTTCTCGATCAAGGGCCGCGGCACCGTCGCCACCGGCCGTATCGAGCGCGGCAAGGTCAAGATGGGCGAGGAAGTGGAGATCGTGGGCCTGCGCGACAACCGCAAGACCGTCGTTACCGGCATCGAGCAGTTCAACACGACCATGGACGAGGGCATCGCCGGCGACAACGCGGGCCTGCTGCTTCGCGGCGTGGAAAAGGACGATATCGAGCGTGGCCAGGTGCTGGCCAAGCCCGGCTCCATCACGCCGCACACCGAGTTCGAGGCCGAAATCTACGTCCTGACCAAGGAAGAGGGCGGCCGGCACACCCCGTTCTTCACGGGCTACAAGCCGCAGTTCTACTTCCGGACCACGGACGTGACGGGCTCGGCGGAGATCGTCGGGGCCGAGATGTGCATGCCCGGCGACAACGTGCAGATGAAGGTGACCCTTCAGAAGCCGATCGCCATGGAGGAGAAGCTCCGCTTTGCCGTCCGTGAGGGCGGCAAGACGGTCGGCTCCGGCGTCGTCACCAAGGTGCTCAAGTAACGGTCGGAAAATGAACGCAACTGGCCGTGGCCTCGCCGCTTATCGCGGCGAGGCCCGCGGCTTGCCGAGGACGTACAATGGCCAAGGAATCCCGTGAAATGGTCTGGCTGCAGTGCACCAGCTGCGACGACCTGAACTACCGCACGAACATCAAGGTCGCCGGCGGCGTTCAAAAGGTGGACCTGAAGAAGTACTGCCCCCGCGAGCGCAAGCACACCATGCACAAGACCAAGCGGAAGTAACGGCTTCCGCCGTTACGCCAGTAGCTCAATTGGCAGAGCAGCGGCCTCCAAATCCGCAGGTTGAAGGTTCGATTCCTTCCTGGCGTGCTGCAGACTCCCATGCCGTGGCCACGGCCGCGGACTTCCGGAAGGACCGATGACCACCGCCAGCACACGCACCCCTGAGCAAGGCAGCTTCTTCCGCCCCTACAAGCCCGGACAGGGCTTCTGGACGCGCCTCGGCACCGGCATGGGCGCGGGGCTGATCATATTGTTCACGATCCAGTTCCTCTTCAAGAACCTGCCGGTCTGGACACCCCTGCGGGCCGACTCCTGGCACCTCTACGCCGCCCTGGCCATCGCGGCGACCGCCCTCTGTGCCCTGGCCTGGTGGCTCATCAACCGCCCCAAGCATGCCGAGTTCCTCATTGCCACCGACGGCGAGATGAAAAAGGTGAACTGGACCAGCCGCCGCGAGCTGCTCGGCAGCACTAAGGTCGTCGTCTTCTTCATGTTCTTCATCGCGACGGTGCTGTTCCTGTACGACATCGTCTTCGGCTACCTGTTCCACTGGATCAACGTGATGAAGATCGCCCCCTTCACCGCGTAGGCGGCGACTCACCGGAGCGGCAATGGCCCAGACACAGACCGACAACCAGGTGACGCCGATGTCGAGCAGCGACGAGCAGTCGTTCCTGTCGAACCCCAACTTCCGCCTCTTCACGCTGCGCGTGGCCAGCAACAAGGAAGACCGCGTGCGCGACGCCCTGGTCCGCAAGACGCGGATCGAGGGGCTCGAGGGCAAGATCGGCCGCGTGCTCGTCCCCACCAAGCGGGTGCGCAGCGTCAAGCAGGGCCAGCGCAAGGACGCCGACCTGAAGCTCTACCCGGGCTATGTCTTCATCGAGATCGAGCCGGACAAGGATGGCCGCATCCCGCAGGACGTCTGGTTCATGGTTAAGGAGACCGAGGGCGTCGGCGACTTCATCCAGGCCAGCGGCAAGCCTCACGCCATGACCGGCGACGAGGCCGCCCGCATGATCGGTGAGGCCGAGAAGAAGGACGAGCCCGAGCTCAAGACTGACTACCAGAAGGGCGACAAGATCAAGGTCACCTACGGCGCCTTTGAGGGGTTCGAGGGCGAGATCGAGGAGGTCCTGCCAGACAAGGGCCAGGTCCGCATCATCACCACGATCTTCGGCCGCCCCACCCCGCTGGAACTCTCCTACGAGGAAGTCGAGAAGGTCTGATCCTCCGCTCTGGAGCGCCTGGCGCATCGGCAGCCGCCCTTGGGCGAACCGCCAGTGCTCCCGAGGGCTCAAAATTGACTTGAGACCCCGCTCTTCCGCCGGTAGAACGCCCGGCTGTTGTCTTGCGTTTCCCCGTCTCCTTTAGGAGCTGACCGTGAAACACCCGCTACTGAAGCGCCGCCCGCGGGCCGATCGGCCCGACCGCGAGCCCCAGGACCTTATCCAGCGCCTCGAAAACCGCATTCTGTTCGCTCACCTAGGGCACGAGGTGACCCTGCCCGCCGCCGCGTCGCATGGCCAGCAGGGACTTGAGGCCGCGATCGCCGCGCCCGGTGATCACCGCCGCAGCCGGCTTGTCACCAGCAGCTGACAGTGGCAAGCCGCCGGCCGGTCCGACCGCCGATGCTTCCGCGGCGGAGGCGTTCGTTTAAGATGCCCGCGTGAGTTCCCTGTCCCCGCCTGCGAGAATTGGCCCTTACGAGATCCACCGCGAGATCGGTCGCGGAGGGATGGGGATCGTTTATGCAGCCCGGGATACGCGGCTGGACCGCGACGTCGCCATCAAGGCGCTGCCCGACCTGCTGGCACGGCACCCTGAGCGTCTTGCACGGTTCCAGCGCGAGGCCCGGCTGCTGGCTTCGCTCAATCACCCCCACATCGCCTCCATTCATGGCCTCGAGGAGTTCGACGGCAAGAGCTACCTGGTCCTTGAGTATGTCGATGGCGAGACGCTGGAGGGCGTTCTGAAGCGCCGCGGAGCGCTGCGGGTCGATGAGGCCCTGCAGATCGGCATCCAGATCGCCCGTGCCGTCGAGGCGGCACATGAGAAGGGCGTCATCCACCGCGACCTGAAGCCCGCCAACATCAAGCTCAACTCCGCCGGCGACGTGAAGGTGCTCGACTTCGGCCTGGCCAAGGCCCTGGACCCCGCCGGCTCCCTGGCTCCCGGCGACGGCGACACCACAAAGCCTCCGCCTGGCGCCTCATCGGTGGCCACGATTCCCGGCCTGGTCCTGGGCAGCCCCGGTTACCTCTCCCCCGAGCAGGCCCGCGGACAGCCCGCGGATCGGCGGACGGACGTCTTCTCCTTCGGCTGCCTGCTTTACGAGATGCTGACAGGCGCGAGCCTGTTCGCCGGGCAGAGTATCGGCGATTCCATCGGCGCCACCCTTTACAAGGACCCGGACTGGAACGCGCTTCCGCCGGACACGCCACCGACCGTCCGGCTGCTGCTGCGGCGGTGCCTCCAGAAGGACCCGCGCAAGCGCCTGCATGACATGGCGGATGCGCGCCTGGACCTGGAGGAGGCCATCGCCGACCCCACGGGTTCGATGCTGAGTCTGGCGGCTGGCACGTATGCGCCGCCGCGGC
>JBGTBZ010000569.1:0-9966 GCA_041749155.1 Phycisphaerae bacterium | reverse complement strand
CGGCCGCCACGCTCGCGCCGCCAAGCCAGGCCGCCAGCCATCGCGGCGGCGGTAATGCCCCATTGCAGGCCTGCGGTCCAGCGGACGCCGGCGATCGCCCCGCAGAGCAGAATCACTGCCAGCAGATCCCATGTTCGGCGTCGATCCTCGGCGAAGCGAATGGCGCAAAGGGTTGCGCCCCAGGCCAATGCGCAAAAGAGTGGCTCACTGTGCAGCCAGAAGGTAAGGGAGTAAACCGGTACCAGAATCGCCCCGAGCATGGCCGCGCAGGCCGCCCATGACGGCGGAGCGAGCCGGAGCATCACCCGGTGCGCCATCACCCACGCTCCTGTCATCAGGGCAATGGTGACGCATTTGATCATCAGGAACGTCGGCGAAACCCACATGGCGCCGGCCATGACATAAGACCAGGCGGGCGGCGCGATCCGCACAGGTTTGCCGTTGTAGGTGTATCCCTCGCCCCTGACGATCGAACGGGCGGCGGCGACGAAGAGCTCGCTGTCACCTCCGGGTGTCCACCAGGGGTTCAGGAGCAGCAGGTAGGCGGCAAGCATGACGCCACCGACCATGATGCTGTGCCGGAAGAGGCGGCGACTGGCTGTCGGGCAGAGAGGCTGGATGCCGTCCATCATCAGTCTCTTTCTTCGTCGCTCTCTCCCACCCGCTTTGCGACGTCCAGACAGTAGCACGCCGCAGCCCGGAAGCCGCCGGTGAAGCCGTAGCCGCGGATGAAATCGGCGATGGCCTGGAGGCGCGGCCACTTCCACGGGAGGAGCTCGGGCTGGACACGGCGGATCGTTGGCGTGCACAGGAGATTGTCGGGCTCGGCCTGGGCCCTTGCTGCCTCGACGGAGAGGACTTCGGCGCTGACGTCAAACAGCTCCTCGAGTACCTCGAACATTCGCCGCGCCTGGGGCGGCTGCATCTCAAAGACGTCATCCTGCGACAGGTCGAAGGTCAGTACGAACCGCCCGCCGGGCTTGAGCACGCGTGCGACTTCGCGCACGACTCGTTCGTACTCCCCGGTGTGCTCAAGCACGCTGATGCAGGCCAGCAGGTCCAGTTCCCCGGTCTCGTAAGGCATCTCCTGCATCGCCGCCCGCGTGAAGCTCACGCGGTCGTGCGGCTCGTTACGATTCACGGCGGCGAAGATCGGGGCGTACGTCGCGGCATAGTCGCAGCAGGATATTCTGGCGCCGGCAAGACGATCGGCGAGGAGATAGGAGAAAAAAGTCACGCCGCTGCCGGCGT
This sequence comes from Phycisphaerae bacterium, assembly GCA_041749155.1. Classification (GTDB taxonomy): domain Bacteria; phylum Planctomycetota; class Phycisphaerae; order Tepidisphaerales; family Tepidisphaeraceae; genus JAEZED01. Next base: position 8,715 of record JBGTBZ010000569.1, on the reverse strand, counting down.
CGCAGATCTTCAGGTCGGTGCGCCCCAGTCGGTGGGCGTGCGCCAGCGCCGCCCGGATGGCGAAGGGATATTCCCAGCGCCGCGACCAGAACTTCAGCGGGTCTCGGCCCCAGTGCCAGGCGTAACCGGAAAGCGCGGTCTTGTGCCGTTCGAGAAACGTCGCGTTGAAGGCCACGATTTCGCGCCAGAGATCTCCGCGGAGCATCTCCTCTACCTCCGCCAACGTCGGAATTCCCTCACGCAACTGCGGCGGAAGCGGGGGAAGCCGGCGCGGCAGTGTCGAAGCAGGCTCATGCACGGGGCTCATGGCAGGGCGACCGGGAGACAAGGGACTGCAGCATAGCGGCATTAATCGGCGTGCAGGACGATCCGGTCCTTTCCGATAACCGTTCCGGTCGCCACCGCCAGGTCGACGCGAGCGATCTCGTACTCAGTCAGCGCTTGAATCTCGGCCCGCTGGGCTTCGGCCAGGTCGGCACGGGCCGTCGACACTTCGAGGCCGGTGTTCAGTCCAAGCTCGAACTGCCGGGTCTGGGCATCCAGCAGCCGCGCCGCCAGCCCCACGCGGCGTCGGGCAGCCACAATGCGGTGCCACGATGTCTCGAGCCGGTCGGCGGCATCAAGCACCTCCTGGCGGATCTCAAGCATGCGGGATTCTCGGCTCGCCAGCGCCTGAATACGGCGAAGCAGCGCAGCCCGGAGGTTCGACCGGGCTTGCTGATTGCCCAGCGGCACTTCGATGGCCAGGCCCAGGTCGTAATCCTGAAAGTCACGCGATCCGGTCTGGTCGAGGCTGTCAGAAAGCGAGCCCCCGCGGCCGTTGACGGTCCATCCGGCGAGCAGATCGACGCGGGGAAGCGTGCGATTGCGAGCCGCCAGCACCTGGGCCGTCTGGGCGGCGATGGCCAGCTCTGCATCGAGCAACTCCATGCGGCGGTCCATGGCCATGGCGCTGAGCCGCTCTGGATCAAGGTCGTAAAGCACCGGGGCGGGCAGCGTACCGGGAACCAGCAGCGTCGGTCCGCCCATTTCCAGTTCCGGCGCGTTGAGAATCCGCTTCAGGGCACGGGAGCGCTCGCGCACGAGGTTTTCGGCCTGAATGACCAGTTCCAGGCCATTGGCGACATCCGCCTCGGCCCGGATCACCTCCACATGCGTCTGCGCCCCTGCAGCAAGCTGTCGGCGGGCCCGCTCAAGCTGCTGGATTGCAAGGTCGTACTGCTGTCGCTGCACGTCCACGGCCCGGCGGGCCGCGTAGAGCAGCCAGTACGTCCTGTCGGCGGCGGAGAGGATGTTGATCACTTCGAGCTTGTGCCGCACCTGGGCCCGCCCCAAGGCCGCGGTGGCGAGGCGAATGCCAAGGGCGTTGGCATCTTCGCCGTACCCCTCCGCCAGCGGCTGCTGGTAGGTCAGGCGGAAGTCGCTCTCGTAGCTCGTAGGATCGTCGTCCGGGCCCAGCTCATTGTTGTTCTCAAGCCGCTCAAGCGGCAGGCTGCCGGTGATCCGCCCCCCAGTCCGCAGGGGCTGGGTGATGCCCGGAATCAGGGTGGCCCGCTCAATCTGGCTGCCGACGACCTGGCCGCCGACCACGCGTCCGCCGATGGGCTGGTCGAGCCATGCATAGCTGGCATCTGTGGTGAACACGGCCTCGAACGCCGCCTCTTCGGCCCGGAGCTCCTCCGCGGCGATGGCAGGATCGAGCCGGACGATCTCCAGCTCCAGGTTGTGCCGCAGGGCCAGCTCCCGGACCTCAGCGAGCGTCAACGCCCGCTCCGCCGCCGGCGTGGCGGTGGGGAGGGTGGTGGGCAGGGTCGCCGCCCGCTCACGTTCCATGGAAGTCGGCAGACGTTCCGGCAGATCGAGGTTTTCGATGGCGTTCACCGCTTCCTGCGGTGGTCGCCAGGGGGCGGTGTCATACCGGCAGCCGGCGACGGCCAGGGAAATGCCGAGTGCAAAGTGCAGAATACCAAATGTGCAATGGCCGATAGGTCTCTTCTTCATTCTGCACTCTGAATTCTGCATTCTGCACTCCGCCAATTACTCATGCCGAAGGGCCTCGATCGGGTCGAGTCGAGCCGCCTTTACCGCGGGGAACATCCCGAATATCACGCCGACAACCGCACTGAACCCGAAGGAGAGCACGATCGCCCAGATCGGGATTGCCGCCTTTTCCATGCTGCCGCCAGGAATCTGGCGGATCGCCATGGTCATACCCTGGCCTATCAGCAGGCCCATCAAGCCGCCCACCAGGCACAGCACGACCGCCTCGATCAGGAACTGGATGAGCACAACGCCCGGCCGGGCACCCACGGCCTTCCGCAGGCCGATCTCCCGCGTCCGCTCGCTCACGCTCACCAGCATGATGTTCATGATTCCCACCCCGCCCACGACCAGGCTGATCCCCACGACGGCGGCGGCCACGAGAGTCACCGTGGCAGCAATCGTCTGGAACTGCTGCACGAATTGCTCGATGATCTCGACACGGAACGTGTCGGGGAATCCAGCATCGAGTTGCCGGCGCGTGCGCAGGTAGAAGCGGATCTCGCTCGCGGCCTCCTCCGCGACATCCGGGCTCCGGGCAGCGCCGATCACCCAGTTGAAGCTCCGCCAATCCGGGTCCATGTTCCAGAGGGTGCGGTAGGGGACATAGAGCGAGTATTGGGGTGGCCCCCCCCCGCCGAAGTTCAACTGCGCCTCGGGCTCGACAAGCCCAACGACGCGGAAGCGGCGCCCGCCGATGATCAGATCCTCACCGGTGGGATCGCGGTCCATTCCCAGCTTGTCGCGCGTGGCCTCGTCGATGAGGCAAACAGGCAAGCCCTGCTCGTTGTCCAGCAGGGAGAAGGGGCGGCCCATGACGACACTGCGGTTTTCAACGGCGTGCCAATCCGGGTCGATGCCCGCGACGTTCATGCTCTCGAGCTTGTCGGCGTAACGCACGGGCCTCGTGCGGCTGGTCATGCGCGTGAACGCCTTCAGGCTGGGCGTGTGCGCCAGCATGTCGTCAAACTCGTCGGGCTTGAAGTTGATTTCCCGCCAGCTCAGCATGGCGGTGGGGCCGTCGCGCTGGCGGTCGGGAAGCACGTAGACCTTGTTTGTGCCGAATGCCTCCAGCTCGCCGAGCACATTGTCCTTCAGTCCGGTCAGGGCGGCGATGACGAGCGTGACACTGGCGACGCCGATGACGATGCCCAACGTCGTCAGCAGCGATCGCACCTTGTTGGCCCAGATCTGCGAGAGCGCAAGGGCCACGCTCTGGTATATCACCAGCAGCAGCCGTAGTGGAGCAAGCAGCAGGGGCATGGATTCGTTGTCCTCAGACTACTGCGGCCAGCGGCGGGTGGGCCCGGATCACGTGCGGGCGGGCCACCTCGTCTTCAATGATTCGCCCGTCCTTCATCCGGATGATGCGGGCCGCGTGCGCCGCTACGTCCGCTTCGTGGGTGACAACGATGATGGTCTGTCCCTGGTCGTGAAGCTCGTCGAACAAGCGGAGAATGTCCTCGGTGGTGCGGCTGTCAAGCGCCCCCGTCGGCTCGTCGGCCAGCAGTATTGCGGGCTGGTTCACCATCGCCCGAGCGATCGCCACACGCTGCCGCTGCCCGCCGGAAAGCTGGTTGGGCCGGTGGTGCATACGGTCGCCGAGGTTGACGATCTCAAGTGCTTCCCGCGCTCGCCGACGGCGATCACGCCAGCCGTCGCGGGAGTAGATCAGGGGCAGCTCGACGTTCTTCAGGGCCGTCGACCGGGGCAGTAGTTCGAAGCTCTGGAAGACAAATCCGATCTGGCGGTTGCGCACGCCAGCAAGCTGGGCGGCATTCATGCGGTCGACGCGATGACCGTTGAGCTCGTAGGAGCCGGCGGTGGGGCGATCGAGGCACCCCAGGATGTTCATCATAGTGCTCTTGCCGCTGCCGCTGGCGCCCATGATCGCGACGTACTCGCCCTCGGCGATGTCAAGATCAACGCCATCCAGTGCGCGAATCACCTCCGCGCCCACGCGATAGTGCTTGGTGATGTCTCGGAGCTTCAGAAGCATGAATCGGGCGAAAGGCTGGATCTTGGAATGCCGCAGTTGGGCCGCGCCCACGCGATGCACAAGTGTCGACGTCAGTTGACCTCGACCTGGACCTCCGCCCCGCCCTTGGCCTCTGCGCCGGCGGCCTTGATCGCGTCGGCCTCGGTCTCGCTGCGGACAGCCTGCCCATGCTGGATCGTCTCAAGCACCTTGAACGGTCCGGTGACGATCTGGGCCCCCGGCTCAAGGCCGCCGGTGATGATGGTCATTCTCAGGTCACTGGCGCCCACCTCCACCGGCGTCACGACGGCTTTGCCATCGACAATCCGGTACACCACTGGCGTGAACTCCTTGTCGATCCGAACCTGCGGCAGCGTCCGCGCCTCCGGTGGAAGCTCATCGGTGCGTCGGCCTATGACGCATTGGCTGGGGACGCGGATCACATCCGTATGGCGGCGCGTCTCGATCTCCACGTCCGCGGTCAGACCTGTGAAAATGCGTATCCTGCCCGTCTCTTGCGGGTCAAGAAGCACCTCGCAGATGTAGTACTTGTTCTCCGTTCCGCCGCCCATCCCGCCGCCTCCGCTGCTCTGGGGCCGCTCCTGCGCCAGGGAGACGCTCCGCACCGTCCCGCTGAGGACCGAGTCGTTGTACGCCGCCGCCCGGATCTTCGCTGGCTGGCCTATTTCCACATCCGTGACGTCGGTTTCATCGACCTGTGCCTCCACGATCATCTGCGAGAGGTCTGCCACCTCCATGATGACCGTTCCGGCGTTGTTCATTGTGCCGGTGACGACGATCTCGCCCACCTCGGCGTTGAGCTTGGTGATCACGCCGTCGATCGGGCTCGTGATGACTGTATATTCCAGTTCATCCCGCGCCTGCTCGATCTCCGCGTCGGCGGCATCGATCTGGTACTGAATCACCTTCAGATTGGCCTCGTCCGCCAGCAGACCCAGCTCCTCTGCACGAACTTGGGCGGCCAACTGGTCGAAGCGGGCCCTGGCATCATCCACCGCGGTCTGGCTGACATCCTGGCTCTCGTAGAGGGACACCTGCCGTGTCAGGTCACGCTCAGCCTGTTCGCGCATGACCTTGTTTGCGGCGAGCCTTGCCCTGGCGGCCTCGAGCTGGGCCTCTGCCACGAGCAGGTTCGCCGCCTGGCCCGCACGGCGAGCCATGGTCGCCCGAAGGCGGGCCTGCATCTCGGTCGCATCCAGGCGGACCAGGACATCCCCCCTCTTCACTTGGTCCCCTTCCTCGAAGGGAAGCTCGATAATCTGGGCGGCCCTCTTGGCACTGATGCTGACCTTACTCCTTGCCTGAATTTCACCGGGGGCGCTGACGAACTCAGTCAGATCGCCACGGTAGACCTCCTCCATCCGCACCGCCGTCGGGGGGACTTCCCCACCGCTGCTGAAGAACATGCTGGCGGCGATCACCAAGCTCACGAGCACCACCACCACGATCAGGATGACCCAGAACTTTCTCAAAGAGCTGCTTCCTTGGCCAAAAAGAGGGGAACCGCCGGTATCGATGGCGGGGGCCCGGGGGAGCCCGCCGCTGCCCGACCCAACATGCGCCAGGCGGGCGGAGGTTGCTACCGAGAAGAATGCCCCTTCTTAAGACAAGGCCGGCGTGCCCTTCTTCAAGGCACGCCGTGCCGATTCAGCGGAGAGGGGGAGATTCGAACTCCCGGTACGGTGTAACCCGTACGACGCTTTAGCAAAGCGTTGCCTTCAGCCACTCGGCCACCTCTCCGGCACATCCTTTCGGCCCAAATAGGGCCGCTCACGCCGCCGTTGCGGAGGCGCGGTCCGCTATGCTAGCCCGTGGGTCCCCGTGGGCAACCCGCGGAGCCCGGCATCACCACTGATCGCCAATGACCGCCCGTCTCTTGCCCATCTTCCTACGTTTGGAGCACCTGCCGGTTCTGATTGTCGGCGGCGGGCGTGTCGGAAGCCGGAGAGCCCGGTCTCTGCTGGAAGCCGGGGCTCGCCAGATCACCGCGGTCTCTCCCGCCTTCGATCCGGAAATGCCTGAGGGGGTGGTTCGGCGGCAGGAGACCTTCCGGCCCGAGCACCTGGATCGCCAGCGACTTGTCTTTGCCGCGGTGAACTCCACGGAAGTGAACGAGGCTGTCGCCAACGCCGCGAGCTCACGCGGGATTCTGTGCTGCCGCGCCGACGATGCCCCGGAGGGAGACTTCATCGTGCCGGCGGCGGGAAGCTTTGGCCCCATCACCTGGGCAGTCTCCGCGGGCGTGCCGGCCATGTCGGCCCGGCTCCAGGAAGCGATATCGGATGCCGCCGCCCCGTGGCGAGAGCTGGCCGGCTTCACCTACCGGCTCCGCCAAAGAGCGAAAGGAATTGCCGACGCGGAGTCGCGGCGCGCGCTGTTGGAGGCGGCGAGCAGCGACGAGGCCCGCAAAATCCTGGCATCGGGCGACGCCCGGACCTTGGCGGAGTGGCTCGAAAGGCGACACCCTCGGTTCTCTGCCCAGATCCGTGCTGCGGCGGAGTGAACTGTTGAAATTGCGGCGGGATACCGCAGGAGTGGGGGCGAGCGACCACGGCTAAACTTACCGCTATGAAGCGTCTTCGCCTTGTGGGCCTCAGCCACCGGATCGCGCCGGTGGGGCTGCGCGAGCAGTTTGCCCTCGAAGCGCCCGACGCCGCCGCGGCGTGCCACCAGATCTGCCGGCGCCTGGGGGACGGGGCCGAGGCCGTGCTCCTGAGCACCTGCAACAGGGTTGAGCTCTATACCGCGACCGACATCGAGGACCTGGGCAGCGAGGCCGACCCGCTGGAGATGCTCTGCTCGCTCCGCGGCGTGCAATGCCGGCCGGCGGACGAGCATGTCTACCGCCTGCGTGGCGATGATGCGGTGCGACATCTCTTCACGGTGGCGGCGTCGCTGGATTCGCTGGTTCCCGGGGAGCAGCAGATCCTCGGGCAGGTTCGGGAGGCGTACGAGCGGGCCAAGCAGAGCGGGACCGCGGGCCGCCTGCTTCATGGCCTGTTTCAGCGTGCCCTGGCGGTGGGAAAGGAAGTCATGCACGCGACCGACATCGGCGGGAGCCGGCAGAGCGTGGCATCGGCGACCCTGGACCGCGTCGATGCGCTTTACGGCAGCCTCTCGGGCCGGACGGTGCTGTGTCTCGGCGCCGGCAGGATGGCCCGACTCTTCCTGGAAGGACTTGGGCAGCGCAAGCCGGAGCGGCTCATCGTCTGCAGCCGGGATGAGCAGCGTGCCGCCGATCTTGCCCGGCAATTCGGCGCTCAAGGACGGGCCATGGCTGACCTCGAGCCGCTCCTGGCCTCCGCAGATGTCGTGCTGTGCACGACGGGTAGCCGGCTGCCGCTGATTACAGCCGAAGCCCTGCGGCCGCGGCTGGCGGAACGGCAGGGCCGGCCCCTCTGGCTGTTCGATATCGCCGTGCCGCGAGACGTCGATCCTGCCGCCGGCAGGCTCCCGGGCGTGCACCTCGTGGATGTCGACGGCCTGCAGCCCGCCACCGCCCACGCCAGCGAGCTATCCGCCCCATCCCTCGCCGCGGCGGCGGGGATCGTGGAACGGCACGTCACAGAGTTCCTGATCTGGCAGAAGGCTCGCGACCTGGGACCGATGCTCGACCAACTCTACCAGCAATCCCGCGCGATGGCGGCCGAGGAGGTGGCCCGCACGCTCCGCAAGCTGCCGGAGCTCGACGGCCCGGCCAGGCGACAAATCGAGGCCATGACGCTTCGGATCGTCAACAAGCTGCTGCACACGCCCGTCGCCACGCTTCGGCAGGTTGCGGGCCAGGATCGGCATGGCGTGGCATATCAGCACGCCGTGGAGAAGCTGTTTGCGCTCAAGGATTCGGCTTCGAAGCCCGTCGATTCGTAAGATCCGGGCCAGTTGGCCCGCGCCTCCGCCACTTTCGCCGCCCCGCCCCAGCGGCCCGCTGATAATCGCCTGGCACCGTTGCGCCTGCTCGTGCTTGCGACGTTCATAGTCGTCGCCGCCACGATCGGGGGGATGGCGGGCGTGAACACGATCGACGTCCTAGCGGTGATCTTCACCGATGGGCTGGTGGCGTTCATCGACGTCCTGGCGGCGACGCTGGGTGGGATGGCAATCATCAGGCGGATCGTTCCCGGCGCCGGCCGGGCGCTGCTGGTGGCGAGCGGTGCGGGGCTCGGTCTTGGCCTGCTCCTGACGGCAGGGCTGATGCTGGGACTTTGCGGGTGGCTGAACGCGGGATCTGCCTGGGCGCTGGTGGGCGTGCTGGCGTTGGGCGGGCTGGACCTGTACGTGGACCGCCGGCGCTGGATTCGGCCGCTGGCGCTTGAGCCGGCGGCGTGGCTCTGGCTGCTGCCGGCGGTCGGGCTGGGAGTAGCACTGGTGGCGGCGTGCCTTCCGCCGGGGCTACTCTGGGGGGATGAGCCGCACGGCTACGACGTCATCAGCTATCACCTGCAGATCCCGCGTGAGTGGTACGACGCCGGGCGGATCCTGCCACTGGAGCACAACGTCTTCTCGCACTTCCCGCTGGGGCAGGAGACGCTTTACCTCGTGCTGATGCACCAGATGGGCGGGGCGCACGAGGCGATGTACGCCTGCCAGTTTCTCAGCCTGCTGCTGATGGGGCTTGCCACGGTGGCGGTGTATGGCGCGGTGTCGGGGATGAATGCCAGCGCGTCGCCGGTCGC
>JBGTBZ010000568.1:0-5463 GCA_041749155.1 Phycisphaerae bacterium | reverse complement strand
CGGCGCGGATGTGCCTGGCGGGGGTCCGGCGGCGGATCTCTTCGTCTTGGGGGCGCGCGGGACGGGACTGGGGTGCAGCGGACACGGCTTCCCCTGCGGGAGAAGCCGTGGGACCGGGGAGAGAATCGGTGGCGGCGCCGCGGGACATGGATGGCGCGGTCTCGTTGACGGCGGGCGTTTCCGGGGCGGCCTGGGCGTAGCGTTCCAACTGCTCGACGACACGGCGAAGCTCAAGCACCTGGAGGGCCAGGTTGCCGTTTACCATGCCGCGCAGATGCTGCATGCCGCCGTGATAGAGCATGGTCTCGCGCTGGAGCTTACGGAGGTTGGCCTTTGTTGCCTTCTCGCGCTGCTCGACATCGGCGCGGCGGGCCTCGACCTTGCGGAGGATCTTCAGTTCGTCGATGCCGCTGTGGCTGGCGCCGCTGGCATCCTTATAGAAGCGTTTCTCGCGATAGGCGGTCTTGGCCTTCTCGACGGCCTCCGCGGAGGTGCGGAGCTGCCTTTTCCAGTAGGGAATCTGCTCGGATTCGAGCCAATTGAGGGTTCGGCTGATTTCCGACTCGGCGGTGGTGATCGCGGCGTTGGCAGCGTCGATGAACTTCGTGACGGCGGCGCGGAAATACTCGACGGCCTCGAACGATCTGACGTCGACACGATCCTGCACGCTCTGATCCTTTGCGTCTGGTCGGCGGCCGGGCGGCGTGGCGGGCTAACGGCGCTTCAGGTACTCCTCGGCGAGCTGGGCCTTCTTGTTGAGGAAGGCCACGTGCTGCTCGCTGGCGTCGATGAAGCGGGCGAGCACGCGGACAGTGTCGGTGAAGGACTCGGCGAACTTGCGCTGCTCCTGATCGCGCCAGGTGCTCTCGAGATTGCGCATCCTGGCATTAATCCCGCCGACAAGGCCCTGGACATCGTGGTTGAAGCGTGCCAGGTCCTTGGCGAAGCTGCGCAGCTCGGACGGATCGACGATAGCCTGGGCCATGCGGTACTCCTGGAGCGGTCGCCCTGCTGCGGACGCCGGTGGAGGATCATAGTTCAGGCGGGCATGGTTTACAGAACGCGCCGTCCGGCGCCTCGGGGCAGAGCAGTCCCCCTCGCCGGCGGCGGCTGGCGGTCCTGAGAGCCCGTAGCTGGGATTTGGGCGGTTGTCAGCCGGGCGGGGTTATTACCGCGGTTCTTCGCCGAGGGTCGAGGCGCGACCGCCGGCGGCGGCGGAAGTCCCGGGGGGGACGGGGCTGCCCAGGGGGCCGAAGCGTTGTTCATACTGCTGGAGGATGGCCGAAAGCAGCACGTTCATGCGCTTTGCGGCGAAGGGGCTGAGGATGACGCGCTCGGTGAGCTGCACGCTGACCTCCTGCTGGCCGCTCTGCCAAGCCTCGCTCATGCCAAAGAGCAGCAGAACCTCCTCGCGGGTGAAGGAGATGTTGCACACGTTCGCGTAGGAGCTGTGCATTTTGGCGTCATCGAACTTGATCTTCGGCCCTCCGGGGGCCTGGATTTTGGCGGCCTCGCGCGAAAGCTGCTCGCCGGTTCCTGGCTGGGTGTTGTTGCTGCTCATTGGCTCCTCGTCACTTAAGAACAAATTGGGAATCAGGGGCACAAACCCGCCGCCGCACGGCAAGCCGTGCGGCGGGGGAAAGGACTCAGAAATGGGGGTTACAGAACGCTGTCGTCATCGTCGTCCTCGAAGGAAGGATCGTCGCTTCGAACGACGATGCTGTCAAAGCTGGCGGTGCCAAAGCGGCTGATCAGCCCGAACTCGCCGTCAGTCACGAGGCTGTTGAACGCGTGGCTGAGCACCGTCTGGCCATTGAGCGTCACGTTCGCGGTGGTGCCGCGGAGGGTGACGCCGAAGTTGTAATCAACGCCGGCCTTGACACTGTTGAAGTTGTAGCTGCCGTCGATGACCCAGTTGCCGTTGCGGGCAATGTGGCCCAAAACGATTTTCTTGGATGATCCGGCGATCATCGCGAACTTGAAGTCCTTGGGCCCATAGTAATCGAAGACGAATCCACCTTCGGCAGTGGCTGAGTCGAGCCGGAGGACGCCGCCCAGCTCGAGCAGTGATCCTGCTCCGACCCGCAGGTCATACAGGCTGATGGCGGGTGTGGTGCCGCTGGCGGTGCCGGCATAGCGACCACCGTCCAAGTTCCACGAACCCGAAGCCGGCTCCTTGAGCAGCGGGGTCGGCTCGCTGAAGTCAGCGCTCTTCTCGATGGTCTCCTGGATCTGCTGGAGGACCACGTTGTCAATCCTGGCGCGGGAGTTGGCGCCGGCCAGGCCGACCATGCCCTCGCTGATGGTGTGCGGGAAGCCGTCGGCGTCCAGCCGCGGCTGGAATGCATGGCTCAGCGTGAGGCTGTTGTTGACGACCAGTGTCACCGCGTTGCCGTTGACGGCCAGGAAGAGGTTGTAGTCCGTGTTGTCACGGAAGTTGAAGTTGACCTGGCTGTCCACGATCCAGCCGGAGGCGGTGCGACGGCCAATCTCAAGCTTCTTGGTCGAGGCGTTGATGCCCGCGAACTTGAAGTCGGTCGTGGACTGGTAGTCGAATACGAGGTAGGCGTTGGCCTTGAACCCGCTGGTGGGCTTCACAGCGTTCACCGTCGCCAGCAACTCGAAGTAGCTGGGGACGAAGGTGTCGGCGTAGAAGAGGCTGACGGCATCGCCGCCACTGACGGCGGGAGCGACCTCGTATCGGCCGGACGTGACCTGCCAGAGGCCGGTCTCGGGTACGAAGCTCTGGGCAGTGTTGTTGTTGAAGTTGGCGGAGCGAAGCACGTCGCGCTTGCCGCCAGGGATGTTGCCGGCCTGCGGATCGGCGGGGGCGCCGGTCTGCTGCCGCCAAGCGGCATCCTTCTGGATGACCAGGCCCAGCTCGCCCTCTGGCTCTCCGTTGCGCTCGGGGTCGGCCCCGGTGTCGGCGGCGCGGGTGTTGTCGGCGCCGTCGGCGGCGGAGAGATTGTAGAGGAAGGTGTGAAGCTGCGGCTGCAGCGTGCGGCTGACGGTGGCCATTCCGAAGGGGGCGAAGGGCACCAGGTAGCTGTTGAACTCGCCGACCCAGTCGATCAGGCGGTCGCCGCCAGTGTTGGCGATGAGCACGTCGCGTCCCGCGCCGCCGTAGGCGCGATCCTCGAAGGTGCCGTCGGTGTCGGGCTGGTCGTTGCGGCCACTGTTGGTCGAGTGGTCATCGTCGGCGTTGAGCAGGTCGTTGCCCCAGCCGCCGTACATATTGTCGCGGCCGGTGCCGCCGACGAGCCAGTCGTTGCCGAGGTCGCCGAAGATCTTGTCGTTTCCGTCGGTGTTCTTCTTCGGCGTGGAGGTGGAAGTCGGATCCACCGGACCCTCGGAAGCGTTGAAGTTCAGCATGAACTCGTAGACGTTGATGCCGTCAACGATCCTGATGCGGCCCAGCGGGTTGTACTCGTCGTAGAGGAAGAACTCTCCGGCGCGGCGGGTGCGATCAAACAGCCAGCCGTCGGGATCTTCGGGGTTGAAGGCGAGCATGCCGCCGGTGTTCACCGGGTTGTCGTAGCCGGTAAGGATGACGCCGTCGACCGGATGCAGGGCCGCGGCCAGCGGAAGGGCCTCGGCGCCGGAGATAGCGTCGTCGCCGGAGCCGCCGTGCAGGGAGTCATTCCCCCAGCCGCCGTAAATGAGGTCATCGAAGCTCGGTGGGCCGTCGATCTGCTCGTCGGCCATGCCGGCCCAGTCCGGGTCGGCGCTGAAGGGCGTGAGGTTCACGACCTTCTTGAGGCTGCCGTTGACATGGATCACGGCCTCCTGGATCTTGCCAGGAGTGGTAATGGTCGTCTGCGAGGTGGCCGTGTTGATACCGGAAAGCGGCTCGGTGAAGCCGTTGCGGCTGGTGGCGATGCGGCCGTCGTCGCCGAGAACGCCATCCTCACCGGTTCCGCCGGACATCCAGTCGTTGCCGACGCCGCCGATCATGTCGTCGTCCTGGCCTTCGCCGAACATCGTGTCATGGCCGGTCTGGCCATGCATGGTGTCGTCGCCGGCCTCGCCGTGCATGAGGTCGCCGTTGCCGATCGGGTTGTCGTTGGGGTCGACGGGGTTGTAATCGAGCGTCTCGAACACGCGCGGAATCAGTTTCAGGCTCGCGCTGTAGCCATACGACGGATTGTCGTAGTTGAACTGCCGGAAGACGGTCGAGCCGTTCACGGAGACGACGCGGAAGATGTTGGCGTTGTCACCGAGCATCACATCGGCATCGCGGGCATGACCGTTGGCGGCGGTGTTGCCCAGCGTGTTGCGGAGCGTATCGGTGCCGTCGCCGCCGTACATCGTATCGGTGCCGTCGGGCCGCATGGCGCCGGAAGTCAGGCCGAACTGGCTGGAGCTTCCGCCGACCATGTCATCCTGTCCGAGGTCGCCGAACATCAGGTCGGTTCCGCCGTTGCCCTCCATGTAGTCGTCGCCGTCGGTGGTGTTGTCGGTGGACCTGACGGCGAGGGGATCGGCCCCGGAGACGTCGATGAAGCCGTCGCCGCGCATCTCGTCGTTGCCGAGCTGGCCGAACATGGTGTCGTCATTGGCCCCGCCGGCCATCAGGTCGCTGCCGAAAACGCCGGCGGGCGTGCTGTCGGCGTGGTCGAGGAGCGTCACATCGCGTCCGACCGCCCCTGTTGGGTTGGTCTGGTGCGTGCCGGTGACCATGGCGGAGCCATCGGGGCCGTAGAGAACCTGGCCATTGAGGGTGCGAACCAGCGGGCTGGTGTAATTCGGGCCGAACTGGCGAATGACGATTGCGTTGTCGCCGGCGAGCACGTCGTTGCCGGTGCCTCCATCCATCGTGTCGCCCGCATCGGAACGCCCGCCGAACTCGTCGGTCGGGTTGTTGTGCCCGCCGATCATGTCGTCATCCTCGGTGCCGCCGAACATCAGGTCGCCCTGCTGCCCGCCGAGCATGGTGTCGTCGCCGGCATCGCCGTACATGGTGTCAACGCCGCCGGCATCAGCCGCGGACGTATCGATCGAGAAGAAGTTGTTGTTGACGGGGTCCTGCGGGAAGACCTCGCCATGGTCGCCGAACATGAGATCCTTGCCGTTACCGCCGGACATGTCCTCGTCGTCGGTGCCGCCCATCATGGTGTCGTTGCCATCCTGGCCGTACATGAAGTCGCTGTGGCCGAGGGTGGGGGACTTGGTCGTGATGTGCATGAGCACGGAGGCGCCCGACACATTGTCGTAGTTGAGCAGTCCGTTGTCCCCGAGCATCACGTCGTCGCCGTCGTTGCCCTCCATCGAGTCGGAGCCGAAGCCGCCGAGCATGGTGTCGCCGCCGATTCCGCCGAACATGGAATCGTCGCCGCCCTTGTTGTCGAAGATCGTCTTGATCTCGAGGGTGATGTCGGCGGTGGCGTCGCGGGTGATCTCCGCGTTGTCGCCGACCATCACGTCGTCGCCGTCCTCGCCGAAGAGGCTGTCGCCGCCGGTGCC
>JBGTBZ010000567.1:0-4746 GCA_041749155.1 Phycisphaerae bacterium | reverse complement strand
GCGCTGCCGCCGCGTCATCCTCGCCACCGGCGGAACCGACTTCCCGCGCAACCTCGGCATCGACGGCGAGGACCTGCCCCACGTTGACGGCTACCTGCGCGACTCGCACCGCTACTTCAACCGCCGCCTGCTCATCATCGGCGGACGCAACTCCGCCGTCGAGGCCGCCTTGCGCTGCCATCACGCCGGGGCGGATGTCACCCTCTGCTACCGCCGGCCGACCCTGCCGGAGGCGAGCATCAAGTACTGGCTGCTGCCGGAGATCAAGAGCCTGATGAAGGCGGGGCGGATCAGGGCCCATTTCGGCACGATCGTCACGCGCATCACCCCCACGCACGCGGTCCTGGAGCGCTGTCGCGATGACTTCACCCCCGCCGGCGAACCGTTCGAAATCCCCGCCGACGAGGTCCTCAAGCTCGTCGGCTACGAGCAGGACAAGCGCCTGCTGCGGCTTGCCGGCATCGACTTGGTCGGCGAGGAGCAGAAGCCCGTCTTCGACGAGCGCACCATGCAGACGAACGTCGAAGGCATCTACGTCGCCGGGACGGCGGTGGGGGGGACGCAGCAGCGGTTCCGCATTTTCCTCGAAAACTGCCACGTCCACGTCCCGCGCATCGTCAGCCACCTCCTCGGCCGCCCCGCCCCGGACGAGCAGGCGCTGGCGGAGAACGTGGCGCTTCAGCCGGAGTCGTGACCTTCAAGAGCCGCCTGACTCCAGCCGCCCGACAAGCATTCGCCCACCGACGAGCCGCCAGAGCCGCGGCACTGCGTGCGGCTGGCGACCCCGCGGTAGAGCATCGAACGCTCCCAATCGTTCGTAGATCCTGACCGCCATCTCCGCCCGCCTGCGGCACGGCAGTGCCGCGGCTCGGTGGGATCTCTCGAAGGTGCCTCATCAGCCTTGACCAGGCTTCTCTTCGCGAAGCAGGCTTTCGATGACTTCCTCGAGTTGTTCGGCCGTCCGCGCCTCGGTTGTGCGTATGGCGCCGCGCTGATCGATCACGAAATGCGTCGGCACGGCGTCGATGCCCCATGACCGGCTGAAATCGCTGTCCCAGCCGGCCCCCTGGTAATACTGCGGCCACTCGATCTCATGCTCCTTGAGGAACTCGAGGAGCTTCTGCTTGCCGCCCTGCGCCTCGGGCAGATCGAGCGAGATTCCCACGAAAGCGACCCCGTTGTCCTTGTAGCGCTCGTAAACTCGCTTCAACTCAGGCGTTTCTGCCACGCATGGCCCGCACCAGGTGGCCCAGAAATCGACAACCACGACCTTGCCGGCGAAATCCCGGGCGACATCAATCTCACGACCCGAGGCGGCATCTGTGAAGCGCAGATCGAAAGCTTCACCGATTATCCCATGCAGTCTCTTCAGCATGCCCTGGGCCGTTCCCGCTGCCTCACTCTCCGGCCATCGCCGAATGACCTCCCCCAGCATGTTCTTCGCCGCCTCCGGCATCCTCTCCTGACGCAGCCAGTGGCCCGCCCCAACAACCAGATCGCCTGCTCCTTCCACATATCCCTCGCCCGCCAGCCACTCTGCGGATCGGAGAACGGGCTGCATGTCCGGCGGGCCACCGGCATCCGGTTGCTCCAGCCGACGTAGCTGGGCAACCCGAAGCGGGATTCCCGCCTTGTATCTTCTGATCGTCTCCTCAAACCAGTCCGCGCCCGTCGCACCGCTCTCCAGCCACTGATCAATCTCCCGCTCCGCCACCTCCGAGTCGAAGCCAGCGGGCCATTGGCAAAGATCGTTCCACCGGTTCTTCAGGATGTTCTGCGCCGACGGATGCTCCGGGTATCGCCGCACGAATTCGCCCGCGAAATCGGCACTCCTCCTGAACTGTTCACGCAACTGCTCGCGATAAGCCGGATCAGTCATTCGGGGCGGCTCGATCGTCCGCGGCATCTGCTCGATGTAAGCCCAGTACATTGCGTCCGCCGACTCAAACTGCTCGCTCGGCGGATACTTCAGCTCGAGATCCGGAACGAAGATCTTCGCGGGACGGGTGCCGGCCACTTCCCGGTCCTGAACACCGGTTGGTTCCGACGCAGTTCCAACGAGCAGCCCGATCGTCAGCGCGATAATCCCGCCACACCGGCGTAGTGCTTGGTGCATCGCTTCATTCTACCACGAACCGACAGGCGCCGCGGCATCTCCTTCGAGTCTTCGTGGTTTCGTGGTTAACCTCCCCCCATGCCCCTCCTCGACATTTCCCGACCCCTCTCCCCGCAAACCGCCCCCTGGCCGGGCGATACGCCGACCTCGCTCACCCGCCTGCTCACCCTCGCCGCCGGCGGCAGCGTCAATCTCTCGACCCTCACCGCCAGCGTTCACAACGCCACCCACGCCGACGCGCCCCTGCACTACGACGATGCCGGCCCCGCCATCGAACGCCTCGATCCCGCCATCTACGTCGGCCCCTGCCGCTTGCTCGACGTCCGCGGACGCGATCCGATCACGCCGGATCTGCTCCCCGAAATCCTCCCGCAGCGCGTCCTCTTCCGCACCGACGCCTGGCGCGACTCCGCCGCCTTCCCCGCCGACTTCCCGACGCTGGCCCGCGAAACGCCGGCCGCGCTGAAACAGCGGGGCGTCAACCTCATCGGCGTGGACGTCCCCAGCGTGGACAAGCCCGACAGCAAGACGCTTCCGATTCACCTGGCCCTGCGCGACGCGGGCATCCTCATCATCGAGTCCCTCGACCTCTCACGCGCCGCCCCCGGCGACTACGAGCTCATCGCCCTCCCCATCCTCATCCCCGGCAGCGACGGCGCCTTCGTCCGCGCCGTCCTGCGCAACTAGCGCCACGCGCCGGAGATCGCAAAGGCGCGAAGGCGCAAAGAGAGGCGCAAAGAAAAGAGCATCGCAAGCCTGTCCGACAGCTGCTCATGCCGACACGCCGAAGCCGCAGGCTCAGTTTTCGGACCTTTGCGCCCTCTTTGCGCCTTTGCGCCTTTGCGATCTCCGGCCCAGGCCACTCCCGCTCAGGCCCTCGTCCCCCTCGGGTTGTACGCCTTGAAAAACTGCACCACGTTTTTCAGGAGCCGCGAACCAAGACGCTCGTACGTCGAATATTGCCGCCCCGTCTCCTCCGCGATTCGCCCAACCTCCCCGCTGCCATAAACCGCCCCCGCCATTCCGCCGTGCTCGCGCGCGATCGCTTCCAGGTCCTCGCGATCCAGCTCCGGGTGAAACGCAAAGCCGTAAACCCGCTCCTGGAAGCGAAACGCCGCGTTCTTCACATGCCCCGCCGATGCCAGCAGCACGCTCCCCGACGGCGGCGGGGGCGTCCCGGGCTTACCCTGCCCCGGCGGCGGGGGGAGCTTGGGCAGCTCGAAGCTGTCCTTGTGCCAGAAGAACATCGGCGAGCCCTCGTGCAGGCCAAAGAGAATCGGGTCCGTCCCGCCCGGGAACGGCAGCGAGAGCTTCGACCAGCCATAGAAGGGCTTCTCCATCTCCACCATCTTCGCCCCCGCGGCCCGTGCGATGAGCTGGGCGCCCATACCAAAGCCCAGCACCGGCCGGTCCGCCATCACCACCGGCCGGATCGCCTCGATCTCGCGCGCCAGGAAAGCCGGAGCCTCCGCGCCATTGCCCACCCGGTGCGCGCCGCCGAGCACCACGAGGATCCGCACCTCGTCGAAGTCCTCCGGCACGGGCTCGCCGCGATCGAGGCGGACGGTGCGCGTGGGAATGCCGAAATCGCGGAAGATGGGCACGATGCGGCCCGGTCCAAAGGCGGCGTCGTGCTGGAGGATCAGGCAATGGCTCATGTTGTGTCCGTTCTCTACGGCAGGGGCAAGGCATGATGGAAGGGGCGATGTTCAAGTCAAGCACAGGCGATCCGAGGCAGCGGAAGGCCGCCTCGCTTCGCTGCCGGCACGCACAAATTTCCTCCTTGACTTTACCTCTAACATATACCTATCATCTTTGTCTGTTTAGCGTCTGCTAAACAGACGCGGAGGGTGGCCGCTTTCGCCAGCGCGATTGCCGGGTTCCCCACCTCTCCGCCCTGAAATCCCAATCGGACTTCCCTGGAGGTCCGTCATGCCTTCGTTCTTCGCCGGCGAGGTGCTCGAGCGTCTGCCGCGCCTTACCGACTCGCTCGCACACCTGGCCACCGCCCTCAGCGATCGCCAGGCACTCCTCCTCGAACGCGCCCAACTGCTCGATGAGCCCGACCGCACGCTCCTGCGCATGGCCATCAAGAGCCAGATGACCGTTCGCGAAATCGCCCTCGTCCACGGAAGGAATCACGGCAGCATCGCCAGGCGCGTGCGACTCATCAAGCGCCGCCTCTGCGACCCCATCGTCGTCGCACTGCTCGATGAGCGATGCCCCCTCTCCAGAATCGACCGCGAAGTCGCGCTCGACCATTACCTGCGCAGCCGGCCCGTCGCCTGCATCATCAGGCAGCGCCAGCTTTCCCGCCGCGAGATTGCCCGGTCCCTCGACCATGTACGCGGCTGGTTCGACGGGTGCCGTGAAGGCGCCCGCCTCACCCGCGACCTGCTCGCAAGAACCCGAAACAGCCCACGGAGCCGCTGATGCCATCTTCGCCACGCGCGAAGAAGTCGGAGGGAAACATCAAGCCGCGCAACCGCCCGCGACCCCGGCCCACGCAGGACCAGGCCCACGCGTTCGACTGGCCAGTGCCTCCCATCCGCTCCGAGGCCGCCAGACGCATCGCCCTCTGGTTCGGCCTTCCAACCTTGCCCGCCAAGCGCGCTCGCCGCACTCGGCCC
>JBGTBZ010000566.1:0-2797 GCA_041749155.1 Phycisphaerae bacterium | reverse complement strand
TGGTCCGCGACTGGCGGCGGCCCGGCGCAACCGTCGGGCGGGCCCGACCCATCACCTCGACCGCTGCCGACGCAGGGCGTGAAGGCGTCCACCCGCAGGCCGCGGAGCGCCCGGTCCTGGATCGCAAGCGCAATGGCCAGGGCCTTGCCTGGCGTGACCCGACAGCGGTGATCGACCGGGCCAAGCTGATCGGCCCCGTGTGGGTTGGAGCCGGACGTAGCCTCGATGCGTCACAGACGATCGTCGGCCCGGCGGTCGTATGGGATGATCCGGAAGCCCGGCCTGAGGGCGACGAGGTCCATCAGATCGAGTGGCTGACGATTGAGCCCAGCGAGCCGCCGCAGGACCCGAGGCCGCGGGACCCCGGAGCGTGGCAGCGGAAGGCAAAGCGGGCGTTTGACATCGGGTTTTCGATCCTCGGCATACTCGTCTCTGCGCCGGCGTGGCCCGTGATCATGTGGCTGATCTGGTGGGAGGATGGGCGTCCGTTCTTCTTCGGCCACATGCGTCAGGGGCAGGGCGGGCGGGAGTTTAAGTGCTGGAAGTTCCGGTCGATGTACAACAACGCCGAGGAAATCAAGGCCAGACTGATCGCTGAGGGCAGGAACCAGGCCGACGGCGCCCAGTTCTACATGGAGGATGACCCACGCATCACGCGGATCGGCAAGTTCCTCCGCAAGACCAACATGGACGAGCTGCCGCAGTTCTGGAACGTGCTGATCGGAGACATGAGCATGGTCGGCCCGAGGCCTTCACCGGACAACGAGAACCAGTTCGCTCCTGGCTGGCGAGAGGCCCGCTTGAGCGTGCAGCCCGGCATCACGGGGCTCTGGCAGATCCGGCGTACCCGCAAGGCCGGCAGCGACTTCCAGGAGTGGATCAAGTACGACATCGAGTATGTTGAGCGGCAGTCGTTCTGGCTCGATCTCTGGATCATCTATCGCACCGTGAGGCTGGTGCTCCGCAAGCTGCTGCGGTCGTAGCCGCCTCAAGAGCGCCCCCATGAAGTTCCGACGCCGAACAATTCGACGGCTGGGCGTGTTCCTGATCGTCGTGGCGCTGGTGGCGACGGCCGCTCTGTGGATGCACGGCCGAGGTGAGCGCCGACAGGCCCAGAGCCTCGCCGAACAGCGCGCGCATGGCATGGAGCTGATAGCCGCGGGCGATTTTGATGCCGCCCTTCGGCCGCTGGCCAATTATCTCTCAGAAGGGGCTCCCGATCGCACCGAAAACGACTTCGAGGCACGCCTGGCCTATGCGCGGGCCCGGCTCTTCATCGTCGAGAGCGGCGACCGGCACATCGAGCAGTGCGCTCGCCTGCTGCGCGACCTCGTTGATGACTTCTCCCACGACCCGCGGCGCCGGGTCGCCCTGCACCTGCTGATGCAGGCAACCCGCGAAGGGGGCGACTGGAACGAGTTGCGCCGCATTTCAGATGAGACGCTCGACAGCTTCCCTGACGATGAGCAGGCGCTGCGGATGCGCCGCCGCGCGGCCGAGGAGCTGGGCGATCTGAGGGCAGCTCTCGCCGATTCACAGCGGCTTAACGCCCTGGCGCCACATAACCTGGATGAGCAGCTCTGGTCGCTGCGGCTGCTGGCACGGCTCGACTGGCCGCCCGAGACGATCGTTCGCCATGCCGAGGATCTGGTCGCCTCCAATACTGACGATCCCCGTTTCCTGCTGATCCTGGCGGTCGCTTACGAACATGCTGGGCAGGAGCAGCAGGCGATTGCCTGCCTCAGGCAGGCCGAGCAGTCGGAGCTTCCCGAGGATGATCGCCTGGGCTTCGTGAAGCGCCTTGCAGGGCTGTTCGATGCCTTCGACCAGCACGCCCAGGCGCGCAATGTCTACGCGCGGGCGCTCGAGAAAACACCAAAAGCTCACCCCGATGTTGCGGCCCTACAGCAACTGCTGGCCCTGCGCACCTGGCAGGCCGGCCGGCTGGCCGACGCCTTGGCGGTCATTCCCCCGCTCACCCGCGAGCAGCGGCGAACCAGCGTTGAGCTGTTTGCGACCCGCATTCTCCTGCAATTCGAGCACGGTGAAACGGCAGAGGCCCGCCTGAACCTCGCGATGCTTCGGCGGTCGGTGGAGGAGAGCGACTTGGCGACGGAACATCGCCGGCTTGCCATGGCTTGGCATGAAGCCCTGGGGGCTGCCTATGCCCATCACTTCGACCCGGAGGATCGCCCATCCCTGAGGGCGCGCCTGGAGACCATGCAGCGGGCCCACATGCGCCTCCGGGACCACCAGCCCACCGCCGTCGCGCCGGCCACGGACGACCCGTCAGGCCTCCTGCTTAAGTGGGCGGGCGATCTGTACTCACAAATGGGCGAAACCGAACTGGCCGTGCGGCATTGGCGGGCCGCGGCGCGACACCTGCCCGGCTGGGATGACCCACACCTCCTCGTTGCCGAGGGGTCCCTCCGGCAGGGGCTTCTA
This sequence comes from Phycisphaerae bacterium, assembly GCA_041749155.1. GTDB lineage: Bacteria > Planctomycetota > Phycisphaerae > Tepidisphaerales > Tepidisphaeraceae > JAEZED01. The sequence goes on along the minus strand of JBGTBZ010000566.1, from coordinate 352 downwards.
GAAGCCGCCGAGGTCGCTGCGCTGACCGCCGCAAGCCGCGCGATGCAGGGGGATGGACTGCCTGCCCAGGTCCTGCTGACGAGGATTGCTTATCGCCAATGGATTGAGTCTCCCAGCACCGGCGGCGCCCAGGAAGCTGCCGCCATGGCGGAAGCCCATCAACGTAATCACCCGCTCGATCCGGGCACCCTGCCGATTCACGTGCACCTGCTGGCCCTGTCGGATCCAGAGGCTGCCAGGAAACTGGTCACCGACCGCCTCCAGATAAAGGCCGAGCCCGCGCTGCGGGTGGAGCTTGCCCGCGTCAGCGACATGGTCGGCCTTGGGCTTGAGGATGCGCTGCTCGCCGACC
>JBGTBZ010000565.1:0-7427 GCA_041749155.1 Phycisphaerae bacterium | reverse complement strand
CTGGCCGAGGGTTCTGCTTGCCGTATAGGTGCAGCTTGAGATTCGGAAAGGCCAGCGCCGCCGCCCACTTGGGCTCGCCGGCATGCCAGAGATCACCCAGGAGGTTGGCCATGGCCACGCCGCCGGCGGTGGGGTTCGTGGCGCCCAACGGAAGGCCGCAGACGGCCCGGAGCTGCTGCTCGAACTGGCTGGTGAGGCAGGCATCGAAGGTCCAGTGCCCGCTGTTGTGCGGCCGCGGGGCCAGCTCGTTGACCAGAAGGTCTTCGCCAACGACAAAAATCTCCACCGCGAGCAAGCCTACGACGTCCAGGGCGTCGGCGATCTGCCTTCCCAGCTCCGACGCCCGCTGGAGGACTTGCGGCGGCAAGGGGGCGGGGACCGTCGTGACATCCAGGATGTGCCGGGCATGCTCGTTCTGCCCGATCGGGAAGACGGCGGAGGCCCCATCCTGGCCTCGGGCGACGATGGCGCTGATCTCCATGTCGAAGGGGACGATCTTCTCAACCACGCCGATGGGCTGATTGAGGGCGGTCCAGGCCGCTTCAAAGTTGTCGCCGGCAGCCAGCTTCTGCTGGCCCTTGCCGTCATAGCCAAAGAGAGCGGTCTTAAGGATGCCCTTGCCGCCGAAGTCCGCGATTGCGGCGGCGACGTCGGCGTGGCCCTTGGCCTCGCGCCAGTCGGCATGGGGAAAGCCGTGGTGCTTCAGGAAGGTCTTCTCACGAAGGCGGTGCCGGCAGATGTGCAGGACCTCCGGTCGGGGGCGGACGGGAGTGATCCCCTCGATGGCCTCGAGCGTCTCGGCTGGGACGTTCTCGAACTCGAAGCTGACGACGTCGACGCGGTTGGCGAAGTTGCGGGCGGCGTCGATGTCGTCATAGGGGCGGTTGATCTCGACGTCCGCCACCTGCCCCGCTGGGCAGTCCTGGGCCGGGTCCATGGCGTGGACGCGGTAGCCCATGCGGCGGGCTGCGATGCCGAACATCCGGCCAAGCTGCCCCCCGCCGATGAGGCCGATGGTCCGGCCGGGGAGAATGCAAAGCGGGTCCTGTTGGCGTGGCATGAGATGAGCATGTTTCGCCTTGTCGCGTCGGAACGCAACTTGAGGGCCAAAAGCAACGCCGGCGGGGGCGCGAGACGCCCCAGCCGGCGGAAAGACGGTCGGAGAGTGGGTTACCGGCAGCCGTCGAAGACCGGGCAGGAACCACAGCCCTCATCGAACAGGTACTGGGTCTGAATTCGCCGCTCGCGCTGACGCCAGTTGTCGGCCCGCTGGATCTGCTCGCGGCCGAAGACGTCGGCGAGGAGCTTGAGGTCTTCCTGGTCCAGGTCCACGCCCTGCCGCTCGGCGAGGCGGGACAGGTCGGTCCGAAAGGCCTCGGCGGCCTGCTGGCGACCCTCAAGATCGCCTTCCTCGAGCGTAACGAGGCGGTAGCGGTAGTCGTCGCAGATGCGGCCGAAGCGGTGGGCGGCCGCGATGCCATCGCGCCACTGGCTGGGGTGGGCGAAGCTCCGGAGGGCATCGCCGATCTCGGCGCTAAGGCGCTCAGCCTGCTCCGGCTCGACGCCCTGCCGCTTCAGGTCGTACTCCATTTCCACCTGCACCTGGTCCATGCCCACCGTGTACGCCCAGGGCGTAACCGACAGGGCGAAGAGGACCGTCGCCGCCGGCGGAATCAGGAGTGCGAATACGCCGATCGTCGCCGCGATGAACGGCAGGGCCTTGCCGGTCCGCCCGGTGACGACGGCGGCAACAAAGCCGATTATGCCCAACACCACGGCCAGCAAGGCCGGCGGGAGCATGGCCAGGCCGATGATCGGAATCCAACCAAATGCAAGGGCCAGGATGGCAAGGACCAGGCCAGCGGCCCCCAGGCCGCTTCTGCGCCTGGGCTGATCCGGCGTCGGGGACGGCGGAGGGGCGGCGGGGTAGGAAAAGGCACCGTGGGTGTCGTAGCGGCTCATGGGGTAGGCCTCCTGGCTGTGCTCAATCTAGATAGCCTTCGCCTGGACGACCTGGGCGTCGTGGCGAGGCAATTGCTGCCTTCCTTCAAGCGCCGGAGGGCCGGAAGTTTCGGGGCGAACTTGACATCTACGGGTTAGTCGGCAGCCCCTGCGCCCTCGGACGGGATGTTCAGGTAGAGGTAGTCGGGGTCCAGCTCCCAGAAGCCGGGCGCCAAGGCCCCGAGAAACGGAAACAGGAACAAGACGCCCCCGACGATGTCGACGATGCCAATCGTGCTGACGCCCCGGCGGACCCGCCCGCCGGCGGTGCGGCCGTCTTCGGTCTGGGCCCGGACGGCGTAGCTCTCGTTGCGCCGGAGCGATACGACAGCGGTGCCGGTCCCGACCTCGCGACCGTCGACGAAGATGCGGGCGGAGGGGTCGGAGGCCTCGATGGAGACGTCCTGCCTGGGATCGACAAGAAATGAGCAGCCCGCGGGCGCCGCGAGGACACCGCAGAGCAGGCCGGTAATCAGAACGCGAGACGAAAAGGCGACAAGTGGCGGCGTGTGCATGGTTGGTGGAGGGCTGGCGGCAATGACGGCGACCACGCGCCCCGGGGGCGCGTGGTCGCTGACGTTCAGCAAGAAGAGCAAATGCGTTCGCAGCGAATCACTTGTCGACGGTGACCGTCTTCGGCTGGATCGTCACGATGCCCGTGAAGATGCCGATGATCACGTCGAGCACTGTGAACTGCGTGGTGACGGTGTAGTTGGACGAATCGGCAGTGTAGTTCTCGACATCATCCTCGATCTGTGTGATCGGGACGAGGCCCCAGAGGGCGAACCACTGCTGGAACTCACGGCTCTCGCCGGTGGTTCCGCCGGTGCCGACGTCGAACTTCTGGGTGTAGCACCCGATGTTGGCGCCGGCGGTGACCGTCACCATGACGGCCACAAGGGCCAGTGCGGTCAGCTTCTTGAACATGGACATTCGGAAACTCCTTCCAATGGCCGGCGCTTCAGCGCCGGGCGTGACATGATGGGACAATCTTGAAGACACTCGGGTACTTTCGGAACCCCGAAAAAAGCCGCTCCACCCCCCCCCGATCTGATCATGAACCGCCTGAGTCCGTCCGTCTAAGCGAGCCGATACTGGACTCAAATGTTCGGCCAAGACGCTGATACTCCTTCACTGGAACCAGATAATCCAACTGAAGCCTTGCCGGCCCGGAGTGCGACGGCGGGGTCAGCAGGAGCTTGTAGTTCAGCATCCCGTCGGGAAGAACCCGGTACTGGTGCACGCGGATCTCGTCAACGAGAAAGTCATCCGTGGCGAACCCAGGCCTGTCGCTGAGCACTGCAGTGTAGTGGGCCGGGTCAGATACATGCACTGCTGAGACGATTAGCCACAGACCCTCCTCGGGTCGACCATAGACTGCCAGTGGCTCGACCAGGAAAGGTCTCGTTGCGTTATCGGACGCTGGCTCGGCTTCGTGCCCCCCGCTCAGGGCAGCCGCGATGTCGGCGATGTCTCCGGCCGGCAGGGCCTCCCAGCCGGCCGGGGGAGAGAACTGAACCCCAAACGCATCAAAACGTTGCGATGGGCCGATGAGTGCGGGATCGATATTAAACTGCATCTCCCGCTCCGCGGGGGCCTCCGGCTCCTCGTCGGCGTCCTCGCACCCCACTAGCACCACGGCAAGCAGGGATACTGCCAGCAGGCGGGTGCGCAACACGAGCAGTCGGCCGCTACAACTCATATGGGGCGTGACGATAATGACGCAGGGCGCAAGCGTCAATCGGCCGCTTCGTTGCCTTACTCGCCGCCACCATCCCCGGGGTCCGTTGAGTTCTGGTCGGGGTCGTCGGTCCCTGGCAGATCGGTGCCGGCCGCGGCTTCCAGGGTGGAGCGGAACTCTTCGAGGGCCGCTTCCACATCCCGGGAGGCCCGCTCGGCGTCGCTGACGTTGCTGGTGACGGTTGAAAGCGTCTCATCGAGCTTGGCCCGGGCGTCGGCGATCGTGTTTTCATCGACCCCGCGTGCCCGCGCCTGGGCGGCGATGGCGTCTGCCTCCGCATTGGCGCCGGTGGTCAGCCCGTACTGCACAAGGCTTCCGGCGCCGCGTTCGAGGGCGCCACCCAGAAGCATCCACGAGAGGAAAAAGCTCGGCACCGCCAAGACCGAAAGGACGATCCCGATGATGGCCATGGTTGGCTTCTGGCCAGGCACTTTTGCGGCCGAGACCCATGCGACGATTCCGAGAATCAGCCCCAGAAGGGCCAGCAGCAGGGCCAGGAAGTTTACACAGGGTACCCAGGCGAGCAGCAGGGCCACCGCGCCGATGATCAGCGAGGCGATCGCCATGCCACTGTTTGCCTTGCCCTGGGGCGGCATGCCACGGTAGTCGACGGGTTGCGTGTAGGTCATGAGTTTAAGATTGAAGGTTCGAGACTCACAAGGGTGTGCCGATGTCGACCGTTATACCGGTACCGGCCGCCGGTCGCACGGAACTCTAGCAGTCAGCGACTGGACCCGCATCACAAGGCCTCTCCCGGATCGCCGCAAACGCTGACTTCCAAGCCCAGCTCCTGCATGGCATGGCCCTTGGCAACCAGCGCCCGCCAGGCCGCGGGCTCGTCCGGGACGTAAGCCACCTGAATATGATTGCTCTTGTGCCTGGCCATCATCTGGTCGCGGGTGACCCCACGGAGCACCGCGTGCATGATCGGCCAGACGGCGGTGGTCTGCTGGAGCCGATCCCTGGTCTCCTCCGCGGGCAGGCCGACGACATCCGCGAGGCCGATGTCCATCTTCAGCCGGTCATCCTCCACGAAAACGCGGCTCCAGACGACAATTCCGGGCTGGCTGATGCCACTGCAGGTTCCGCCGCCCAGCCGGAAGTACATGGGCGGCTGCCGGTAGCAGTGCGTGCCGCGCCATCCGCCCACGAAATGAGCCGGCGGAGCGCCGCCGCTGATCTCCAGCACCCAGATGTAGTGGTCAAGTTGCGTCGGCGCGCCGCGGCCACTGCTGCCCGGGCCGGTGTAATGGCGGCCCCAGCGGAGGTCGTGGAGGGTGTTCTCCGGCGGGTAACCCAGCTCGCGCCAGAGCCGGTAGGTCACCAGCCCATCGAGGCCGGCGCACTCGTCCACCTCGTTGAAGTGGGGCAGGGCCTCGCCGTCGAAGAGCAGGCGCTTGCCATCGGCTGACTTGACCGGTGGCCGCTCGACGTTGTTGAGCGTCCCCTCCACCAGGTCGCTCGCCGGAGTGAGGTCCTTCAGGCCCTGCTGGTACTGGATGCCAATGGTGTCGCAGCCGAACTCATCGGCCATGCGCAGGGCTGCGACGTACATTCGGCACTGCTTGAGCACCTGCGCCTCGGTGAGGTCGGACTCTTCATTGTTGCCGAAGTGAAAGTGCACACCGTGCTTGCGGTACCAGTCGAGGACGTCGCGGGCCTCGCCATCGGCGACGCGCGTCATGGCGTAGTAGAGGGAGGACTGGCTGAGCCGTTCCTTGAAGACGCCCGTGGGATGCAGCAGGTGGTCGGGGATGATGGCGTTGAACATCCCCATGCATCCCTCGTCAAATACGCCCATGATCTGCCGGCGCTGGCGGAACCGCCTCGCAAACTCGCGCCCGAGCTTCGCTGCCTCGCGAGCCCCGCGCGGCGGCGGGACATCGGCGAGCGTCCGCACGTGGCTCGTATTCCAGCGCACCGCCCTGCCGCCGAGCCAGGCGGCAAGTTTCTTCTGAAAATTCTCGTCGGACTCGAAATCCTCGCTCCAGAGCGAGGAGTACTTCACGCCCGCCTTCGTCAGCGAGCCATTGAGGTTCAGCATGCCCACGAGGCCCGGCCACGTGCCGCTCCAGTTGGCCACCGTCAGGATCGGGCCCTGGTGGAACGAGAGGCCGCCCAGGATGTGGTGCGAGTATTGCCACACCGCTTCCGCCACAATGAGCGGGGCCTTCGGCGGAATCTTGCGGAAAACCTCGAGACCGTACTTCTGCGAATCAATGAAGCTGTGCCCGACCTCCGACCGGAAACCGTGAGCCCGCTCCACGCGACCGCCCCGCTTGCTCACCGCGGCGACAAGCGCCTGTTCCATCTTCTGCTGCTCGGCCTCGCAGGCGCGATTGGCGCTTTCGCGGAGGTCGCCGTTGGCGATGAGCTGCACGGTCGGCTTGACGGGCATGCAGCGTGTTTTAGCAGAGCGGGATTTGGGTTCAATCCCGTTTGGCCAGAGCGGCAACTGTGGCAGCAACGAGGGCGTGGAGGGTAGCTTCGGACGCCTGTGCATCGACGCCCATTCCCGCGCCACGCATCGCGGCGCTGGTCTGCGGGCCGATGCTGATGAGCTTCGCACGGCCCAACCGGCGGACGTCACCCAGCAAGACAGCGAGGTTGCGGGCTGTGGAGCCGCTGGTGAAGCAGGCGGCATCGACGCCGCCATCGTCAAGGGCGTCCAGGACGTGCGGCGGAAGGACGTCCACCGGCTTCGTCCGGTACACCGCGACGTCGACGACCTCCGCCGCCTGGAGATCGCGAAGACGGTCGACCAGCGACGGCCGGCCAATGTCGGCTCGCAGGATCAGAATGCGCTCATGAGTGAGCAAGCCGAAAGGATCGACGATTGCCTGCACGAGCTGCTCGCTGTCGTACCGATCCGGCACGACATTGGGGCGGATGCAGAGATGCGTCCAGCACGCCGACGCCGTTGCAGGACCGATTGCGGCCACCTTCGTGTATGCCAGGTCGCGGGCGTCCAGGCCGAAGCGATCAAACGCGTCACGCGTCCGCAAGACGCCATTGGCGCTCGTGAAGATGACGGTGTCGAACGTGCCTTCAGTCTCATGCCGTCCTTCGAGCCGCCGCAGGGCTGCTTCAAGCGGCGCCAGATCTTCAGGCGGCTCGATGCGGATGGTGGGCGCTTCCAGAACTTCGGCGCCGAGTGCCTCGAGCTTCGGCGTCAGCTCGCTGGCCTGCTCGCGGGTGCGGGTCACTAGAATCTTCCGGCCGACGAGCGGGTATCGCCGCGGGTCGTCAAACCAGTGGAGGCGGTCACGCAGCCCGACGATCCGGCCGACATAAGTGATTGCCGGAGCGGCGATGGAGGCGCGCCCCGCCTCGTACGCGAGCGTCGCCAGTGTAGCGACGACCGTCCTTTGGGCGGGCAACGTCCCCGACTGAACGATGGCGGTGGGCGTGGCGGGGTCCATGCCCGCCTGGATCAGGCGCTCGGTGAGGCGCGGCAGCCCGCTGACCCCCATGTAAAAGGCCAGGGCGGGGAGTTTTGCCAAGGCCGACCAGTCGGTCGTCTCCCCATCCCCGCAATCGTCGCGCTCATGTCCGGTTACGACGGTGAAGCTGCTGTTCAGGTCGCGATGGGTGACCGGAATGCCGGCATACGCCCCCGCCGCAACGCCGGCGGTGACGCCCGGGACGATGACGAACGGCACTCCGGCGTCCGCCAGGGCCTGGG
>JBGTBZ010000564.1:0-8636 GCA_041749155.1 Phycisphaerae bacterium | reverse complement strand
CGAGCGGGCCAGCTTCGCCGAGGCCCGACAGCTCTGGCGCGACCTGCGACGCCGTCGCATCATCGGCCTTCGGGACTACGTCTTCGGCCGCATGCTGCTGCTGACGGGCCGTTTTCCCGCATACTCCGCGTGGGTAACGAGCATGCACGATCGCCACTGGGACGCCGTCGCTGCCGTGCGGAGGCGGCCGGAATACCTGCTGCACCGCCTGAACGACGCCCCGCCGGTGGTGAGCGTGCTGATGGTCGTTCGCGACCAGTGGCGGACGGTGGAAGCGGCGATTCGGAGCGTTCTTTCGCAGAAGTGGCAGGATTTTGAGCTGATCGTGGTGGACGACGCCTCGCGCGACCGGTCGTTCGACGTCGCTCAGCGAATCGCGGCGACGGATGTCCGCACGCGCGTCTTCCGGCGGCAGCGCCCGAATCTGGCAGAGGCCCTCGCCCAAGGCCTGGCGGCGTGCCGCGGCGAGTTCGTGGCCCGGATGTCGGGCGATGGAACCTCAAGGTTTCACAGGCTTTATGAGCAGGTGCTGCACTTGCGGAACCACCCGAACTGTGTCCTGGTCGGCGGAGCTTGTTCCGAGCGCGACTCGCGGCACCAGGAAGTGCGCCGGTACGTTCCGCCGCTCGAGGAGGCGACGATCCGCTCTCGGTTGGCACGCCACACGTCGTCGGCGGTGCCCTGGGAGACCGCCATGATGCGGCGGGAGGCAGCCGAGTCCGTGGGAGGTTATCGAGCCGGCCCGGGCGGACCGGATGCGGCGGACCTGGACCTCTTTCAGCGGCTTGCCGATGTCGCAGACATAGCGAATCTCGATAGCGTGCTGACCTGGCTCCCAGCCGGCGAAAGGACCCCGGCCCGCGGTAGTGACCATGCCCCGCATTAGCGTCATCATCCCGACTAAGAACCGCCGCGACTTGCTCGTGCAGACGCTGGCCAGCGTCGTCGCGCAGACGGAAGGCGACTGGGAGGCGATCGTCGTGGACGACGGCTCCACCGACGGCACTCTCGGCTACCTCCGCGCCGCGGCGCGAGAGGATGAGCGCATCCGCGTGCTGCGCCGCCGCGGGCCGATCGGCGGAGCGTGCGTCGCCCGCAACCAGGGACTCGCCGCCGCCCGGTCGGACACGATCGTCTTTCTTGACAGCGACGACATCCTCGAGCCCTTTGCACTCGAGGACCGGCTCGCCGCGCTGGCCCAGAAGCCGGAGATCGACTTCCTCGTCAATCAGGCGCGATGCTTCCGCCAGCAGCCCGGTGACATGAACACGCTCTGGAACGTCGATCCGCCCGGGCTTACGCCTGATGCGGACATTGACCGATTCCTCCGCCGCGATATCCCCTGGCAGACGACCGGCGCGACTTGGCGCCGGCGGGCACTGGCGCGACTCAGCAGCCCCCGGTGCCACGGCCCGCGCGGGGGAGGGCTGGGGCCGTGGGATGAACACGCACCCTCTGGCCAGGATCTCGAAATGCACGTGCGTGCCCTGCTCCTGGGACTGCGGTACGAGCGGACCATGCCCTACGACTTTCATTGGCGCGCCGGAAGCGCCGGTCGCAGCAGCGTGGGTCTGGCTTCGATTCAGGCCGCCCACTGGGCCTACCGCAGCGTCATCGCCGAGCGGTTTCGCAAGCTGATGCTGCAGACAGGCCGGCTCACGCCGCTTCGACGCAACCTCCTGGCGGGCGCCTTCTGGAACTCGGCTGACAACGTGCGGCAGCGGGCAGGTGTTCGCCAGGCCACGCGGATCTGGGATCGGGCCCGAGTGCTAGGGCTGACCTCCACCCGCCGCTGGCTGGAGGGCAGCGCTTACCTCATCGGCTTCGGGCAGCGACAGCTTCGGGAGCCGGCCAAACGCTGGATCGGCCGATCATGGCCGCCGGAACTCCTGCTGACGCCCTCGCCAACGCACACAAGGGCCCCGGTGCCGCCGGAGCAGGAGCGACAACTGATCGAGCGTCGGAATCGGGCAAAAAGTGTGGCCGCGGGCCTGAGAGGCGTTAGACTGTGAGGCGTCTGTCGGGGAGATCGGTCATGGAGGATCTGCAGGCCCATCGTCTGGCTCTTGTCTCGCCGCGCCCGGTGGTGTCGGTGCTGATGACCGTCTACAACGGCGAGCACTACCTGGCGGAGGCGGTTGAGTCGATCCTCGAGCAGACCTTCACCGACTTCGAGTTCGTGATCATCGACGACGGCAGCACCGACAACTCGCTGGAGCTGCTGCGGGAGTTCGAAAAACGCGACCCGCGGATCCGACTGTTCGCGCGGCCGCACAGCGGCATCGTGCCCGCGGCCAATTTCGGGCTGCGGCAATGCCGGGGGGAGTTCCTGGCCCGCATGGACAGCGACGACGTCGCCTTCCCGCACCGGTTCGAGGTGCAGGTCAGGACCCTGCGCCAGCGCCCGGAGGTCGTCGTGGTCGGCGGGGCCTATGACCTGATCGACGCCGCCGGCCGCTTCCTGCGCCGGCAGTGGCCTCCGACCGACAACGAGACGCTCCAGGAGCTTTCGCTGCGCGGTTCGACCCCCATCTGCCAGCCCCTGGCGATGATCCGCATGAGCGCCATCGACCAGGTCGGCGAGTACGACCGCGTCGTGGAGACGGCGGAGGACAATGACATGTGGCTGCGCCTGGGCGGAGTGGGAGAGCTGATGTGCCTGCCGGAGGTGCTGCTGAAGTATCGCCAGCATGCCGCGAGCGTCAGCGAGGTTAAGGCACTGGCGCAGGCGCAGCGCATCCGTATTGGCTGCGAAAAGGCGTATGCCCGGCGGCACGTGCAGCGGACGTTCCATCCCCCGCCGGCATGGCGCCCCAGCGGCGAGCAGTCGCGGTACCTGTTTCTTTGCCAGTACGGCTGGTGGGCCTTCCGGCATGCCCAGCGCTCCACCGCCATCATTTACGGGCTCAAGGCCGTGCAGAAGCAGCCTCTTAACCGCAAGGGCTGGTCGCTGCTCATGACTTCGCTCCTCAAGCCGATGCCGATCCCCCCCGAGCGCCCAGAATCTCCAGGACACTCGGGGCTGGCCGCGTAGCCTACCAGTGATGCTCCGCGCTGCCCCGGATCAGCCTCGCCGCGTCCTGCTCGTGACCACCGTCCTTCCCTGGCCGCTCCACCGTAACGGCGGAGCGCAGCGGACGGACCTGCTTCGCAAGGCCCTGGAGCAGTCGGGCTGCCGGGTCGACATCCTGGCCCTGGTCCCGCAGCCGGGACCGGATCTGCCCGGCGAGCACGAGCTACGGCGGCACGGGGTGATCGACGCCTTCCCCATAGATGTTGCCCTCGCCACGCGCCCCCGGCCGCGGTATGTGCCGGCGGGTTTCGGATCGATCTGGTCCCTGTCGCACGTCCGCCGGGTCTGGCGGCGCCGGTATGCGCCCGCGCCGGAGGTGCAGGCCTGGCTGCGGCAGCGCGAGGAGCGATACGACGCGATTGTCGTCCGTTACCTCCAGACGGCCCTACTGGCCGGGCTCGACCGTCGCAGCCCGCTGGCCGATCCGCCGGTCGTCGTCGACATGGATGACGTGGACTGGCTGACCCTGCGAAGCCGTTTGGACGCCAATCCGTGGCCGGGCATTGTCGGGCGGATCGGGATGTTCATCGCCTATCACACCGTGCGCAGCCGATGCAGGCGTGCCCTCCCGTCGTTCAGGACCATCCTGGTGACCAACGAGGAGGACCTTCGCGAGTTAAAGGGGCTCGGAGATGATCCCATGCTGCTTCCGAACATCCCTTACGGCTTCGCCGACACCTCGGCGCTGCCGGTGGACCTTCCTCCGCCGGCCCAGCGGCCAGTGGTGTTATTCGTAGGCGACCTGGAGTTCGGACCGAACGTGACGGGCCTGGACTGGTTTCTCAAGGAGTGCTGGCGCTCTGTCCGCATATCGGAGCCGCAGGCAACCTTGCGCGTCGTGGGTCGAGGGCTGGCACAGGAGCAGCGGCAGCGATGGGAGAAGATTCAGGGAATCGAGGTGGTCGGCTTCGCGGAGGACCTTCGGGCTGAGTATGCCAGGGCAGCCTGCTGTATCGCCCCGACCTGGTGGGGCGGGGGAACTAAAATCAAGGTGGTGGAGGCCGCCGCTATGGGGCGGCCCAGCGTGGCCACGCCGCACGCCCTGCGCGGTCATGAGTACCTGGCCGCTGGACCATCGCCCGGGGCCATTAGCGCCGCTAATGCTTCGGAATTTGTAGCGGGCGTGGGAAACTTGCTTCAGAACCCCGCCCTGCGCCAGTCCATGGCTTCGGCGGCCCTCGTGCTGGCACACCGGGGGCTGGGTTTCGAGGGATTCAAGCAGATTGTGGCTCGATCGCTGCTGGAGGCCACCGCCGCCGGCGCTGGGGGCCGATAAGCCGCAGGCGTAGTGACTCTGGTCGATTACAGGCCATGCTAATGCGCGTAGAATGGGGACCAAGGGCGGCCCAGGATCGAGTTTTCGAGCGATGCGCGTCACGTTTGTTCTTCCGTTTACCTCCGTCGAAGGCGGCTCGCGCGTTGTCGCGACCTACGCCGAGCGCCTCTGGCGCCGCGGGCACGAGGTCAAGGTCGTTTCCTGCGGCCGGCGGCCGCAGCGCTTCAAGTACCGCATGAAGGACTGGCTGACACGCGCCCTGAATGGCCAGTTCACGACGCCACGGGCGCCGACGCATTTTGACCATGTCCCCCACCTGCACCGGCAGATCTCCGGGCCCGGGCCGATCCTGCCAAGCCATGTTCCGGATGCCGACGTGATCGTCGCAACCTGGTGGGAGACCGCGGAGTGGGTCAGCCGACTGCCCGCTTCGAAGGGTGCCCGGGTGCACCTGATCCAGCACGACGAGCGCATCTTCTCCAGCGATCCTGAGAAGCGTGAGCGTGCCGCCGCCACCTGGCGGCTGCCGGGCTTTACCCGCATCGTCGTGGCCGGCTGGCTGGCGGAGCTTGGACAGCGCGAGTTCAACGCTCCCACCACGCTCGTGAACAACGCCGTGGACACCACCCTTTTCCAGGCGCCGCCGCGCCAGAAGGGAAATCCGCCGACCTTCGGGCTCATGTACCACGCCCGCGACTTCAAGGGCACGGATATCTCTCTCCAGGCGTTCGAGATCGCCTGTCGTCGGATTCCCGGACTGCGGCTCAAGGCTTTCGGGCCCGAGCCGGAAATGCCCCACATGCCGCTGCCGCCAGGCACGACCCTTCAGGTCATGCCGCCGCAGCGGGATATCGCAGCCCTCTACCGCTCGTGCGATGCCTACCTCTTCGGAAGCCGCTGCGAGGGCTTTGGCCTGCCAATTCTGGAGGCGATGGCCTGCCGCACCCCTGTCATCGGCACGCCGACGGGCGCCGCTCCCGAACTGATCGCCGAAGGCGGCGGACTGCTGGTTGCCATGGAGAACCCGGACTCGATGGCCGAGGCGATTGAGAGAGTCGCGACAATGAGCCCCGATGAGTGGCGTCTGATGAGCGATGCAGCCCATGCCACGGCCCAGAAGCATTGCTGGGAGCGGGCCACGGACGAATTCGAGGCTGCCCTGGTCGCCGTGGCAGGCGTCCGTCCCTCCGCCACCACGACTGCACCGAGCCGGGCCGCGCCTGCGCCGGCGGCGGTGACCACCTGAGGCCGCTTCAGCACGCCGATGAACGACCAAGCGCGAGCATCCTCCGGGAGCGTCCTGCCGCTCTTGAGCATCGTCCTGCCCGCCTACAACGAGCAGGAAGTGCTGCCGTTGGCCTACGAGCGTTTGACCGCCATGGGCCCCCGGCTGGCCGATTTTGGAGTCGAGTATGAACTTCTGTTCATCAATGACGGCAGTGCCGACCGAACCCCGGACCTGCTCGATCAGCTGGCGAGCCACGATGGGCGCGTCCGCGTTGTGCACTTAACCCGCAATTTCGGCCACCAGGCCGCTATCACCGCCGGCATCGAGCTGGCCCGCGGGGACGTCGTGGCCATCATGGACTGCGATCTCCAGGATCCGCCGGAGATCCTCCCGCGTTTTCTCGAGAAATGGCGCGAGGGCTACCAGGTGATCTACGCAGTCCGGCGCAGCCGCAAGGAATGGATCGGCAAGCGAATCGCCTACTGGATCTTCTACCGCCTGATGGCCCTGACGGCGGAGATGGATATCCCCCTCGACAGCGGCGATTTCTGCGTGATGGATCGCCGGGCGGTGGACCTGCTCAACAGCCTGCCGGAGCGCCAGCGTTTTGTTCGGGGGCTTCGCACGTGGGTGGGGCTCAAGCAGGTGGGCGTCGCGTACGATCGGGACGTCCGGGCGGCGGGCCGCCCGCAATACACGTTCAGCAAGCTGCTCAAGCTGGCAGTGGACGGCCTCGTCAGCTTCTCAAGCGCTCCGCTGCGGATGGTGACCCGGATGGGACTGCTCTGTGCCCTGGCGTCTGTGCTTTTCCTGGTCTGGGTCGTGATTGACGGAATCTTCCGCCTGACGAACTTTGAGCGTGGCTGGCCTTCGCTGGCCGCCTTGGTTCTCTTCGTGGGGGCCGTCCAACTTGTCGCACTTGGGATCATCGGCGAGTACCTGAGCCGCATTTTCGCCGAAGTGAAGGGGCGTCCCAGCTTTCTGGTGGCCCGCATCGTCGAGCGGAATCCACGCCAACGCAGTGCCCCCTCCAGCGAAAAGGCCCCTAACTCGGGCGCTGTCCGGCGGTCGTCTACCTCTTAGGATCTGCTGTCGCACCCCGCCTGGCGTTCAACCGCCAAGCGCCAATAACCGATCTCAAATGACGGCACGCCGTGCCCCACACTCCCCTTGCGCCCCAGCCTGATGGCCCGCCCAGGCCCGGCCGTACCTCCCTTTGGTCCCCAACTTCGTCATCCTCTCGGTCTTCATCGCCGCCTTTTGCGTCACCTTCTGGCGTGGAATGGCCGCCACCTTCACCTACGTCCTGCTCCCCTCCCTGCTGCTGATCTTCAGCGTCCCGGAAATCGAGATCCAGCGCCTTCCGGACATCACGACCCTGGCCGCCGTCGGTTATGGGACCGTGATCGCTTTCCTGATCAAGGGTGGCGAACCGCTCAACTACCGCTTTCACATCATCGACGCCATTGTCGTTGCCCTGAGCGTTATCTCCGCCGTCAGCGCGGCTATGGCGGAGGATTTGTGGCCGGGAGTCAGCAGGTTCGGGCAGGACTTCTTCGGTTGGCTGGTGCCATACTTCATGGCGCGGGCGACCTTCGCGCAACCCTACTACCGGCTGCGGTCGGCACAGGTCCTTACGGGGCTGGCGCTGCTGCTCGTGCCCTTTGCACTGTGGGAAATGCGGATGGATCCCACGTTCTACGCCCGCAAGATCATGAAGCCCTTCGGGCTCACCACGGTGGCGTGGGACCTGGTGCTTCGCCGATTCGGCCTCTCCCGCGCTCAAGCAAGCTTTAGCCACCCTATCGATCTGGGCATCGGTGGCGCGATCCTGGCCTGCATGATTGTCGTGCTGGCCACGACGACCGGCCGCTGGCTCAAGACCTGGTGGGTCGCCGCCGGCACGATCGCCGCGCTGGTCATGGCCTTCTGCAGTCTCAGCTTCACGAGCTTCGTCGCGGTGGCCGGCATCATCGGGATCTTTATCGCAGCGCAGATCACCCGTTACACGAGTTGGCTGCTGCTGCCGATGTCGGTGGGTGTCATCCTGGCCTACGTCGTCTTCACCGCCTACCTGATCCGCACTCCGGTCGTCCGACCCGAAACCGAAGAGGTCGCATACGACAGCAGCTACTACATGCGGCACGTTATCGTGCAGCAGACCTGGCCCCAGGCCCGCGATGCCGGGTTCTTCGGATACGGACCAACCTGGGAGGTCGAGTCCACGGGACTTCTGAGCGTGGACAACGCATACCTCCTGTTCATCATCCGCCATGGGTGGCTTTACTTCACCTGTTTTCTGCTTCTGCTGACGGCGGTCAACATCTACGGGGGAATGGCCATCGGGCAGGTTCACAATCGGACGGCCCGCATCCCTGTCGCGGCGGGGGTGGCAGGACTCGTGGGCACGATGCTCGGGATGTACACGGTTTTCTTCGGGTTCGTCTATGCGCGGCTGTTCGTCATCCTCCTGGGTCTGACGGTGACGATGTGTCAGCAGGTCTTTGAGCGTACGACCAAGGAGCAGGCGGCAGAGCCTTCGCGAGCCAGCCACCCCCGCTCCCGGTCGGCTCCACCTCGCATGCGTCGCCGCCCCTACCCGGCTTTCGCGCGGCAGGGATGATGGAGCTATGAGTTTGCTCTCACGAAGATCTTCGCAGACCCGTGATGGCGCTACGGTCGCGGACCACGCCTGCACCGCCGACCGGTTTCCGCCGGTCGTCTGGGTACTCGCGGTTAGCGCCCTGGCCGCGCGGGTCGCCGTCGAGTTGCTCTTTGGGGACTGGGGCGCCACAACTGCCGGCGAGTACGGTTCGCTGGCGGCAAGCCTCCTCCAAGGCGACGGCTTTGCCCTCAACGAAGCGGCGGGCTTCACCGAGCACGGCATTTACGAGCCCAGCAGTCTTCGCCCGCCAACCTACCCCCTGATACTCGCAGGCCTCTACTCAATCCTGGGCCTGAAGACCGCCGCTGCCCACTGCGCGGCCCAGCTTCTCAACGCCCTTCTCGGGGCCGCCCTGATCCCGCTCGGCTACGCCGCGGTCCGCCGCATGGGCGGC
>JBGTBZ010000563.1:0-8685 GCA_041749155.1 Phycisphaerae bacterium | reverse complement strand
GCCTCTACCAGATGCGTCCCGCGACGGTGGAGATGAAGCCCCAGACATACCTGGGCGTCAGCACCCGTGCAATGACCCCCGAGGTCGCAGCGCACGCCGGGGATGTGCCCAGCGGCGTTGGGCTGATCGTGACCTTCGTGGACGAGGAAGGCCCCGCCGGCAAGGCCGGGCTCCAGCAGCACGATGTGCTGGTGAAGATGGACGATCAGTTGCTGATCAACCCGGAGCAGTTCACGGTCCTGATCCGCATGCACAAGGCCGGCGACGAGGCCACGTTTACCGTCCTGCGCAAGGGTGAAGAGCAGGAAATCGACGTGGCACTCGCGGAGAAACAGCTTCCTGTTGCGCAGGTGCAGGGCGCGAACTGGCAAGTGGCTCCGCTCGCCGACCTCGCAGTTCCGGTGAGGCCCGGATTCGATCTGCAGCCGCTGCAGGCCGACCTTTTCCGCCAGGCGCTTGACCCCCAGCGACAGGAGGAGATCAACCGGCAGGTCGAGGAGGCGATGCGCCAGCTCGAACAGCAGCTTCGCGAGCACCGTATCCCCGACATGGAAGGGCACATGCGTAACCTTGAGCGCTCGCTCCGGGGCCGCCAACTGGATCTCGAGCGGCTCCGCCGCGACGTGGTCCGCCCCGACCTCTTCGAGCAGGGTCTGTCGCGTGGCGGGCGGCTGTTCATCAACAACGACGAGATGACCCTTTCGATGATCAACAACGACGGCGAAGTCACTATCGAGGTGAAGGATGCCGATGGTGAGACGGTTTACGAGGGCGCCTTCCCCACCGACGAGCAGGTTCGCGAGCTTCCCGCCGAGGCCCGTGAGATCATCGAGCAGGCTCGCAAGTACCTGCCCGGCCAGAACCAGCAGGTTGAGGAGGCCGATGAGGCCGACGAGGAGGACGAGGCGCCCGGCCCGCAGGATCCGCGCGTGCAGCGCGTCCGGGCCTGAGGTCAAGGTTCTCCCCCAGTCCCCGCAAGGCCCGCGCACTGTGCGCGGGTCTTGCCTTTTGCGCGGCTACGATGCCCTCACATGCCCCAGAGTGGTGGTCCCAAGCAGAAGATGGTCAGCGACGAGCTCCTGGCGGACCTGACAACCGAGCAGCAGCAGGCCGTCCAGGCCACCGAAGGTCCTGTGCTCAGCGTCGCCGGCGCCGGCAGCGGCAAGACGCGCGTCCTGACCCGCCGGATCGCGTATCTCATCAGCATCGGCGTAGAGCCGGCGAGCATCCTGGCCATCACCTTCACCAACAAGGCCGCCGGCGAGATGCGCGGCCGCGTCGAGCAGCTCCTGGGTCGCCGCATCAACGACTTTGGCCGGCTGATCCACAACGGGCCGACCATCTGCACCTTCCACTCCCTGTGCCTGCGCATCCTACGGCATTACGGGGAGGTCTTGGGCGTCCCGCGAAACTTCCACATCTTCGACACCGCCGACCAGACCCGCCTGATCAAGCAGGTGCTCAAGGACCTGGACATCAGCTCGACCAACTTCCCGCCCGGCAACGTGCTGGGGACCATCAGCAACGCCAAGAACGCGCTGACGACGGCGAAGGACTTCGCTGGCGTCGCCAGCGATTTCTTCCAGCGCACCGTCGCCCGGGCTTACCTGAAGTACGAGGAGGAGCTGGAGAAGAACGACGCCCTGGACTTCGACGACCTGATCCTCCGCGTCGTCCACGGCCTGCGCGACCGCCCGGACGTCCTGGCGGACCTTCAGCAGCACTTTCAGTACCTGCACATCGACGAATACCAGGACACCAACCACGCCCAGTACATGCTCGCCCACGTCCTGGCGGCCAGGCACCGGAACATCTGCGTGGTCGGAGACCCTGATCAATCGGTGTACGGGTGGCGGGGAGCCGACATCCGCAACATCCTCGACTTCGAGACCGACTACCCAGACGCCACCGTCGTCCGCCTCGAGCGCAACTACCGCAGCAGCGCCAACATCCTCGCCATCGCCGATGCGCTCATCGTCAACAACACCGAGCGCAAGGACAAGCGACTCATCCCCTTCCACGACGCCGGCGAGCCCGCCACCCTCCTCGTCTGCCAGGATGAGCACGACGAGGCCCGACAGCTCGCCGCGGCGCTCATCAGGCTTCAGAAGGAGTCCGGCCACGCCTGGTCGGACATGGCCGTCTTCTACCGCATGAACGCCCTCACCCGCGTCGTCGAGGAGGCCCTGCTCCGCGAGAAGATCCCCTACCAGATCGCCCGCGGCGTCGAGTTCTACAACCGCAAGGAGATCAAGGACGCCCTGGCCTACCTCCGCGTCGTCGCTAACCCTTCCGACGAAGTCAGCCTTCAGCGCATCGCCAACACGCCCACCCGCGGCATCAGCGACCCGACCGTCCGCAGCCTCCAGGCGTTTGCCCTGACACGCGGATTGAGCCTGTGGGAGGCCATGCGCCGCGTCAGCGAGGCCTCGCAGATGAACAGCCGCGCCCAGTCCGCCGTCGCTCGCTTCGTACAGCAGGTCGAATCCTGGCAGCGCAGGGCCCTCGGCGGCGACACCACCGCCCCGCCCACCGACCCGCCGCCCGATGAGCAGCCGCCACAGGACCTGGGCATGTTCACGCCCGACCCCGCTGTCGAGACGCTCGGAGTACGCGATCTGCTGGAAACTGTCGTCCGCCAGAGCGGCCTGGAGGCCTACCTCATCAAGATCGGCGGCGACGAGAAGCAGGAGCTGGCCAACGTCAACGAGTTGATCAGCTCCGCCGCTGAGTTCGATCAACAGAATCCCGGCGGAACGCTATCCGAGTTCCTGCACGGGGTTGCGCTCGTCAGCGACACCGACCACCTCAAGGGCGCCGGCGGGGCCGTCACGCTCATGACGCTGCACGCCGCCAAGGGCCTGGAATTCCCCGTAGTGGCGATCATCGGCTGGGAAGAGGGGTGCCTGCCCCATTCCCGGGCCCGCGACAACCTCCGCGAACTCGAAGAGGAGCGGCGCCTGGCCTTCGTCGGCATCACACGGGCGCAGAAGCGGCTCATCCTCTCGCGAGCGGTCTACCGTACCGTCCGCGGCATCCGCGAGCGAACCATACCCAGCCCGTTTCTCTCGGAGCTGCCGGAGGACAAGATCCAGACGATCGACCGCACCAGCATCGCCGACCTGACGCGCAACGGCGGCGGCGAAACCCGCGTCTGGCAGCGCCAGGCGATGACCAGCGAGGGCGACCGCCTCGCCGGACGCTTCCGCATCGGCCAGCGGGTCCGCCACGACACCTTTGGCCTGGGACGGATCCTGGATGTCACCGGCGGAACCAACGCCAAGGTTGTCATCAACTTTGACCGGGTCGGCCAGAAGACACTCATCCTTGAATACGCCGCCAACAAGCTGGTCGCACTTTGAGGCGCGCGCTGCGCGTCACTTCGCCCGGAGGGCGGCTCGATCGTAGCCGGCGGTTTCAACCGCCGGTGGCGGCGCGCGAGCATGACCGCCCGGAGGGCGGACGAAATCGGATTGATACAACTCGTTCGCCCTCCGGGCGGCTTTGAGCGCGGCCCGCATCCGGCGGTTGAAACCGCCCGCTACGATCGAAACGCCCTCCGGGCGAAGATCACTCTTTGCAGAGATCGCGACTCTCGGCCAAACCGTCTGCGTATGCACGGGCAGAACGCACACCGCCCGGTCACCACAGCAGCGTCGAGGCCTCGAACACCGGCCCGTCCGTGCAGGCCAGGCGATATCTCCAGCCACGCTCGTTCGCGAACGTCTCCCGGATCACGCAGCTCTGGCACGTCCCCATCCCGCACGCCATCGCCCGCTCCACCGCGACCTGGCATTCCAGCCCGCGCTCCCGGGCGATCGTCGCTACCGCCTTCATCATCGGTTCCGGGCCGCACGTGTAGAGGATCGGAGCTGGATCGGACTCACCCAGCCGATAGAGATACTCGACCAACGCCCCCGTCACCCGCCCGTGGTAGCCATAGCTGCCGTCATCGGTGCTCAGGACTGCTGGAAAGCCGAACCTCGCAAACTCCACGACGTTCGCGCGTGGCTCACCGGGCCGCGCCGACAGCTCCGGGTCATCATCCTCGATCTCCAAGGGCATCAGGTCCTTCGAGAGCGCCCCGCAGAATGCCACCGCACGCCTGGCCGCGGGCTGACGCGCGTCGGTGTTCAGCTCCGCCAGCGCCTGCGCGATGTAGATCATCGGCGGAATCCCAACGCCCCCACCGACCAGCAGGGCCAGTCCGCCCGGGCCGGGGAAGGTGAACGTGTTGCCCAGCGGACCGATCAGGTCCACCAGGTCGCCCGCCTTCAGGTTAAACAGCCAGTGCGTCCCCGGGCCGATGTCCCGGTTGATCAGGTCGATCTCCTCCCCCGCCGGTGTGCTGCGGCGGGCGGCGATGCTGAACGGCCGCCGCAGGATCGGCGTCGGACGGAACAGATCCGGCTGTTCCGACTCTGAAAGCAGCCTCATGGCGGTGTCTTCGCCGGGCCAGTCCCGTTCCAGCTCCTCGTGGCCGCCGAGGGGGGCGTTATCCACGTCGCGGCATCGCACCTGGACGAATTGTCCAGGGGCGCTTGCCGGGAAGCCCTCCATGCGGAAAGTCAGCCGGTTGTGCTCGCGGCACAGCGGGACATTGGCCACGACGGTCGCGACATAGCGTCCCCGCCGCCTTGAGGGGGCGTCGGCAGTGGCTGAGGTGGCGGTCATGGATAGAAAAAGACTTCCGGAGGGGTGGCTCCAAATCCGCCTCCGGAAGCCGAAGGCCCCGGCGAAAGGGCCTGTGAGCCGTAACGAGGGCGGATGCGTGCCCTCTGATTAACCGGCGCAGCGACGCCTGCGGCAGGCCGTCGACCGCATCCCCGGTACTGCTTGGCGGACCTTGCCGCGGTCTCTCACGCGCCTGAGGGCTGCTCGTCAGTGGCAGCGGGTTGGGGTACGCTTAAGGCACCCGATCAGGCGGATCAAGTTCCAGTTTTGCACTGCGAAAAGGCCGTCCAACACCGGCTGAAGCCCTTGGGGGCCACGGCGGCACTATACCGGGCGCCCGAGCCGACTGTCAACCGAGCCACTCCGCGGGCGCACCCGGCCTACTGGAACGTAAGATGGCTACTGTAAAGGTTTTATGGAAATCGAGCGTCCTGGGAATCGGCCTCTTGTCCGCGTCGCCGTTGGCATTCTTTTCCACAATGGTAGGGTTCTGATAGGACTGCGGCCGGCGGGGGTAAGGCTGCCCGGCGTCTGGGAGTTTCCCGGCGGCAAGATCGAGCCCGGGGAAACGCCCCAAGCCTGTCTGAAACGCGAGTTGCGCGAGGAACTGGGCCTCGAGATCGAGGTCACGCGGCCCCTCGATGCCATTACGCATCATGACGATGACGCGATCGTCGAGCTCACGCCGTTTGTATGCGCCATCGCCGCCTCACCCGTCGCGCCTGAAAGTCGCGCGACACTGCCCGACGCCTGGCCGTGCCTCGAGCCACGAGCCAACACCGAGCTGCGCTGGGTGAAGCCTTCACAACTCACAGAGTTCCCATTCCCCCGCGCCAACGCCCCGCTCATCAGCGCGATCCAGGCGCTGCTCCCCCGCGCATGACCGCGGATCACGCCGTGCCGAGTCGCTTTTCTTCCGCCTCAGGCCGGCGCACGTAGGCGGGCGCCAGCGCGAACGAATCGGTGAACTTTCCCCGCCGCGCCATGTCCCAACCTAACCGCGCCACTACCTCCGCCCGCGGCTGCGTGGCGCTGGAGATGAGGATGCCGGCATCGTCAGAGGCCATTTCGGCGGTGTGATACGCCACACCCTCCCCCATCAGCCATATCGGCCGTGGCGAGCCGCAAATCGCCTCTGGCAGTGTCGTCAGGCGTCCAGGCGCTGTTGCCTGCCAGGCGGCATCCACACGTGCAAATGTCTCTACCCAGACCTTCCCGCGGCGGGCATCCACCACGACCAGGGCATCAACCGCCTCCGCGGGCGCGTTTTCCACGATCACGCGCGGCGTAGGCACAGCCACCACGCGTAGACCGCCCGCAAAGGCGATGGCCTTCGCGAACGTGACGCCGATTCGTGTCCCGGTGAATCCGCCCGGGCCGACGGAAACATAAATCTCCCCGATCGACGCCGCGGACCAGTCCAGAGAGCGGCACAGGCGGTCGATCAGCGGCAGAAGGTGGGCGGTGTGCTTCAAGCCGGCTTCAAAGGCATCGACAGCGACGATGCGCCCCCCTTGCACCAGCGCCACCTCCCCGCGACGACTCGTGGTCTCCAGCGCCAGCGCCCTGATCGTCTGCAGCGACACGCTCCAAGCGTAGTCGCACGCCCGGGGAACGCGCGAGTCTCGGTCACGTTCAGATGTGGCTTCCCGCCCGCTTCGGCGGCGAAGACGGCCCTTCACTCCTCCACGCGCCTTCCCCCACCCCCCAACAACCCCAGCATGCAACAGAAGAGGCCCGTTCCCAGCACGAACAGCCTGGCCCGCGGCTCCCGGCAGAAGGCCGCCAGCCGTCCGCCCTGCGCGGGGGTGGGCCCCGTCGGACGCATCGCCGGCTCCGCCGAAACCAGGGCAAAGGGGCTCATGGCGAAGTTTCCAAGCCCTCCCGCCCCGGGGCGCGACCAGGTCGGGGTGAGGATGCCCACGCCCTCTTCCGTCTCCGTCCGCTGCCGGGCCGCCAGGCGCTGGGCCAAACCCCGATCCGTATGAATCCGCTCCAGAAACTCTTCGTTGAGCGCCACCTGGCGCTCGAGGGCGACCATTTCCGCCTTCAGGCGCTCGCGCTCGTACATCATCCGGCGCGTGTCGTCGGATGCCGGAATGATCAGGCAGCAGGCGATCAGGCCCAGCCCAAGCGCCAACATCGGCAGCGCCCAGACGCCGCCCGTGGGCTCGGCTTCGTCGATCGAACTGTCGTAGTCGCTGCCCATCACTAGCGGATGCAAGGCCGCTATGCCGGTTATCGGCCGTCGGAGACTTCCCACTTGAACCTGCCCCCGTCATTCGCCGACACTGCCAGCCATGCCCGCACAGACCCTCAGCGAGTTCGTTACCCGCACCGCCCAGCAGGACCGGGGCCAGGGCCTCTTTGAGCTGGAGCACGAGCGGCTGCTGGAGATCAACCTGAATGGCCCGATTTGGACCAAGACCGGCTCGATGGTCGCCTACCTCGGCCAGATCAAGTTCACCCGCGAGGGCATCCTCGAACACGGCGTGGGCACGTTCCTGAAGAAGGCCTTCACGGGCGAGGGCGCCCGCCTGACCAAGGCCGAAGGCGCCGGCAAGCTCTACCTGGCCGATGCCGGCAAGAAGATCACCGTCCTGAAGCTCGCAGGCGAGTCGCTCTTCGTCAACGGCAATGATGTCCTGGCCTTCGAGCCCTCCCTCAAGTTTAACATCACCATGATGCGCAAGGTGGCGGCAATGATGGCAGGTGGACTCTTCAACATCCGCTTCGAGGGCTCGGGCACGATTGCCATCACGACCCACTACGACCCGATCACCCTGCGGGTCACCCCCCAGCAGCCGGTCTTCACCGACCCCAACGCCACCATCGCCTGGAGTGGCGCCCTCTCCCCCGATTTCCGCACCGACGTCTCCCTCAAGACGTTCTTCGGCCGCGGCAGCGGCGAGAGCCTTCAAATGGTCTTCCAGGGCGACGGATTCGTCGTCATCCAGCCTTATGAGGAGGTCTACTTCCAGGCCGGTCAGTCGAGCTGACGGCCTGTTCACGCCAGCTCGCGCACCGCTCGCAGGCAGGCCTCCACCTCGTCCTCGTCGTTCAGCAGACCGGGCGCCAACCGGACATAGGACACCGCGTACGGCGACGTGCTGGCGACGATCTGCGAGTCCGCCAGCCGCCCCACCACCTCGCCAGGACGCATCCCCCGCACCTCGAAGCAGACGATCCCCGCCGACAGCTCATCCGACATCGGCGTGTGCAGCGTCACGTGGTTCATTCCCGCCAGCCCTTCCTTGAGCTGGCGATTGAGCGCGTGAATCCGCTCCGCCACGCGGGCCCTCCCGATCGCTTCGTGAAACTCGAACGCCTCCGCCACCGCCCAGCGGTGCTCGAAGGAGTGGAACCCGCCGGGCGTCGAGGCCACGCCCCAGGACAGCGCCTCCATCATGTCACCTGCCGACACATTCCACCCGCCGCCCGTATGCGGAAACGGCGGAATCGTCGTGGGGATGAACGCTTGAACCTCCGGCCGTGCCCAGATGAGCCCCGTGCCGCGCGGCCCGAACAGCCACTTGTGCGTCCCGGCGATGAAGACGTCGCAGCCGAGGTCCGGAAGCGTCACGTCGTCGATTCCCAGGCCGTGTACTCCGTCCACGCAGAAGATGACCCGATCCTCCGGTCCGCGATCGGCGTTGATCGGCTCCAGCGCGTCGGCAATCGCCCGCAGCGGCAGCTTCACGCCGGAGCTGGAGTGCACCCAGGTTACCGCCAGAACGCGTGTCGACGGCCGAATCGCCCCGGTGATGGCGGAGACGATCCCCTCGACGCTCGCCCCACCGCCGGGCTCGTAAAGCCGGATCCGGCGGATGGTGGCGCCGGTGCGCAAGGCCCGCAGCTCCAGCGAGCGGTTCGTGGCGTAGTGGTCATGCTCCGTGCCCAGAACCTCCTGCCCCTCCCGCAGTGCGATGGCCGAGTAAACCAGCCCCAGGCCCATCGTCGTGCTGTCGGTGAGGGCGATATCGCGGGGCCGGACGCCTAGATATCGCCCCG
>JBGTBZ010000562.1:0-4100 GCA_041749155.1 Phycisphaerae bacterium | reverse complement strand
CGGCGAAGCTGGCCCGCTCGGCGATGCGCCGCGTCGTCTCCCAGTACATTCCGACGAACATGCGCCGCCGCGCCGGGGTCATTCCGCCGGCGTTCTCGAGGGCCTCCCGCACCTGGTCCAGCATCGCCGGTCGCGACCGGGCGTGCTGCCCGGCGACGCCGGCAAGAAACGTCTGCTTGCCGATCGACTCCCGGTCCTCCGCGGGGCGGCGCCAGTAGCAGTCGACCTCGTTGACCTTCTCGTATTTGAGGCCTGCGATCAGCGCCCGCGTGTGAAACTCCCAGTCCTGGGCGCTGGGGACATGCTCGCTCCATCCGCCGAACTTCGCCAGCGACGACCGCCGCCAGAGTGGGGCGGTCGTCTGCCAGACATTGTCGCGCGAGAGGAAGCGATCCAGGTCGGTCTCGCCCGGGCGGCCGATGAACGTGTTCCACGTGAAGGGCAGGTCCCCTGGGGCGTTCATGAACGGGCTGCACTGGAACACCACGAAATCCAGCTCGGGCTGCGATGCGATCACCGCGAGCCGCCGCTCCAGGCAGTTGGGCGCGACCAGGTCATCGCTGTCGAGGAAGATGACAAACTCGCCGCGGGCCTGCTCGACGCCGTAGTTGCGCCCCGCTGGCGCGCCCGTCTTGCCGGTAGGAAGGGGCAGGTGCCGCACGCGCGGATCGCCAAGCCGCTCCACAAGGCCCTGCACATCCTCGGTGCTGGCGTCGTCGACGACAAGCGCTTCCCAGTCGCCATACGGCTGCGCGCGCACGCTCGCCAGCGCCTCGGAGAGCTCCCCGGCGCGGTCCTTTGTCGGGATGATCAGGCTCACCGAGGGCACGTATCGAACGCTTTCCGCCGAGGGCTTGCCGCTTCAGCGGCGAGGAAGCGAAACCCACGCCTGCACGTCTAACCCACCTCTTCCCACCGCGCCGGCAGGATAACGCCCGACTGAAGGTCATTGGGAATCTTCCCCGTTCCCAGCAGGTCGCTGAAGATGATCTGCAGATCCGCCGCCCTTTCCACGCGCTCCAGGATCTTGTAGCCGTCGGAAATCACCAGCTCCACCGCGTATGTCCCAGTTCCCAGCGGCAGCGACGGCACGTCGCAGCGCAGCATCCGGCTGGATGCCCCCTTAATCGTCAGCCCGCTGTGGTACTCGCTGTGGAAGAACGCCACGCGCTGGCCCCGACGATTGCGGATGGCGACTCCGCACGTGAAGACGCCCGGCTCGTCAAAGTCCTTCAGGCCGATCTCGAAGCTGACGGCGGCGCCCGTCGGCAGGATGTGCGCCGGCTGGCCGGCCTCCCCGCTGATCGCCAGGTGATGGAAGATCGGCGGGCGCTTGCGATCCTGCGTCCGCGGGCGCTCGGCGACGCTCATGCCCTCCTGCTGCCCGCCGGCGCCCAGGTACTCGGCAATCCCGTCCTCTGTGGGCACTCGTGGGCCAACATGGCCATCCTTCACGATCATCACGCTGTCGCAAAGGCCTGCCACCGCGTTCATCTGGTGGGAGACGAACAGGATGGTTCGCCCCTGCTTGACCACGTCGTCCATCTTGCCCAGGCACTTGCTCTGGAAAGCGGCGTCGCCCACCGCCAGCACCTCGTCTACGATCATGATCTGCGGATCCAGGTGGGCAGCGACCGCGAAGGCGAGGCGAACGTACATGCCGCTGGAATAACGCTTTACGGGCGTGTCGAGGAACTGCCCGATCTCGCTGAAATCGACGATGTCGTCGAACTTGGCGTTGATCTCCGCCCGGCTCATCCCCAGGATCGCGCCGTTGAGGTAGATGTTTTCGCGGCCTGTCAGCTCCGGGTGAAAGCCCGTGCCGACCTCCAGCAGCGAGCTGACGCGCCCGCGCATGACCGCCCGACCGCCGGTCGGCTCCACGATCCGCGAGAGGATCTTCAACAGCGTGCTCTTGCCCGCGCCGTTGCGGCCGATGATGCCCACCACCTCGCCCGGGTTGATCTCGAAGCTCACTTCCTTCAGCGCCCAGAACGTGTCGGGGGCATCCGACCAGTCCTCGCTCAGCCGCCTAAGCTGGCGAAGCGGCGAGTGCAGCCACTGCGACACCCGCTCCTTCCAGCCATGCGCCGCCTGCTCGGCCAGGCCGATGCGGTATGCCTTCGAGAGATTCTCAACCTTGACTGCCGGATACATTGGCTCTTTCAACCGGTTATGCGATGTCCGCAAAGCGCCGCTCGACACGGCGGAAGTACCAAATGCCCACCACCAGCAGAAGCGGAGAGATGATCAGGCTGCCGGCCAGCAGTTCCCACTGCCAGGGCGTGCCGACGAGGGCGCTGCGCCAGCCACTGACGATCCCCGCGTAGGGGTTAACTGCCAGAAGCGGCTGCCACTTGCCGACGATGCTGATCGGAAACGGAACGCCGCTCAGCCACAAACCGAACTGGCTGATGAACGGGATCAGGAACCGCAGGTCGCGGTACAGCACTGTCAGCGCCGACAGCAGGAACGCCGTTCCCAGGGCTGCGACGATTGTCAGGAGCAGCAGGGCGGGGACGGCCAGCAGATTCCAGGACGGCGCGAAGCTGCCTCGGAGCACGTAACTCGCCGCCAACAGCGTGAACAGCGCCATGCTGATCCCCTTGTCCACCAGCGCCCCGCCGACGCTGCTGGCGGGGATAAACAGCCGCGGCATGTAGATCTTGCTCATCAGGGCCTGCTGGTTGACCAGGCTTTGCCCGCCGTCGGTGATCGCGCGCTGCAGGAACAACCAGGGCAGAAGGCCTGCAAGCATGAACAGGAAGTAGGGGGCCTGCACCTGGTCGGCAAAGCCGGCAAACTTCCCGAACATGCCGTAGACGAGCATCGAGAGCATCGGCACCGCAACTGCCCAGGCAAAGCCAAGGATCGCCAGCTTGTACTTCACCTTCACGTCGCGCCAGACCAGGAAGTAGAGCAGCTCGCGGTAACGCCAAAGCTCCGCCCAGTCCACGCCGCGGTAGCCGCGGCGCGGCTCGATGATCGTCATCTCCGGCTCCGGAGTACGCGCCGCCACCGACTCGCGCACGGACGGCACGTCGACGTCGGTGGATTCGGCGGTGGAAGTCGGCACGGCGGTCATGGGATGCTAGTAGCTGGTCTGGCCGGCGGGGATGCACCGAAGGCTCCCAGGCGCGGGCCAGATGCGCCTGGAAGCCTCATTACTTGGATCGGCCGTATCAGGGGGGCGGGTTTGCAGTTGGAAGTTCGTCATACCACCCTGCCCGCGGTGCGCGTTCTTGACACATTTTGCGCACCAAACCACGCGGAACGCCTCTGGCGCTTCGCAAATGCCGTCTCAGCCGCCGACTTTCGGGGATTTTTGTTGCGCTTTATGAACCACCGGGCGGATCGAACACGGGCTTACTGGAACGTCCCAGAACCCATTCATACACCGCCCGGCTCTGGCTCGCCTTTACCGGCCAGGTGAAGCCCTGTTCGACCCGAGCGCGTGCCCGCAGGCCCTTTTCATCCACCTCGGATGGCGTGCTGGCCACTCGCTCCAACTGCTCCCGCAAGGATTCGACAATCTGCTCGCGCGAGGCAAGCTCGATCAGCCAGCCGGTTTCGGGCGTTACCAGCTCCGCGGGTCCGCCGTAGTTCACCACCATCGCCGGCGTTCCCACCGCCATCGCCTCCAGCGCCACGCCGCCGCCGAACTCGCGGATGCTCGGGAACACCAGCACATCGGCCTCTGCGAGGACATCCTGCACCTTCGCATGCTCCACCCATCCACCGAAACGCACTCCCGTAGCTGTGTCGCTACGCAATGCAGGCGGAACCATGCGCTCCAACTCCTCCCGCACCGGTCCCTCGCCCCAGATGTCCAGTGTCGCATCGCCTCGCTCCACGAGCGGTAACGCCGCCTCCAGGGCCATGTCCGGGCCCTTGTAGGGCACGAGCCGCCCCAGGAAAGCCAGGCGAAGCGGACGCGACGCCTTACGCTCGCGGCGGCGCGTGAAGCGACCCGGATCGACCGCGTTCTCGGGGATGTAGACGCACTTCTCGTGATACTTCGCCGGCATCTGACGCCAGGTATCGCGGCTGCCGATGATCAGGGCCGCCGCGTTGCGCCGGGCGGAGCCGTACCGCGGCGT
>JBGTBZ010000561.1:0-4019 GCA_041749155.1 Phycisphaerae bacterium | reverse complement strand
GGCCTGTCGCTGGCGGCGGCGGGCTTCGCGGCATTTCTCTCCCGGGGCGCCCTTCAGCGGCAGCACGAGGCGGCCTCGCGCGCCCAGGAGCGGCACGAGGCCCTGCGCATCACCCTGGCGAGCATCGGCGATGCGGTCATCACCACCGACGCCCGGGGCCGCATCACCTTCGTCAACGCCGTCGCCGAGGAGGTGACCGGCTGGACGCACCAGCAGGCGGTGGGCCGGCCCCTGGCTGAGGTTTTCCACATCGTCAACGAGAAGACGCGCCAGCGGGTCCAGAGCCCGGTCGAGAAGGTGCTCGAAACCGGGCAGATCGTTGGGCTGGCCAATCACACCGTTGTGATCCGCCAGGATGGCAGCGAGCGTCCCGTGGACGACAGCGCCGCCCCGATTCGCGACGCGAAAGGCCGGATCCTGGGCGTGGTGCTCGTTTTCCGCGACGTGACCGAGCGGCGTCGCCTCGAGGGCCGGCGGGCCGCTCGCCTGGCGATCACGCAGGTGCTGGCGCAGTCGCCCAGCTTCCAGGATGCCGCTCCGCGGGTGCTGGAGTCGATCTGCTCGAACCTGGGTTGGGATGTCGGTGCCATCTGGCGTCCCGACGCCCAGGGGCAGAAACTGCGATGCGTGGAGATGTGGTACGGCGTGGGCGCGCCGGTATCGGCATTCGCGGACGCGACGCGGACGATGGGCTTTGGGGCCGGCCAGGGATTGCCCGGGCGCGTCTGGGTCAGCGGAGAGCCGGCGTGGATCGAGGATGTAGTGAAGGACCCCAACTTCCCCCGCGCCCCCATGGCGGCGGAAGAGGGACTGCACGGGGCGTTCGCCTTCCCCCTGGTGATCGGGCGTGACTTTCTGGGGGTGGTTGAGTTCTTCAGCAGCCAGATCCGCCAGCCGGATGCCGACCTGCTGGAGATGATGACGAGCATCGGCAGCCAGTTGGGCCACTTCATGCGCCGCAGTGAGGCCGAGCGGGCGCAGGCGCTGCTGGCGAACATCGTCGCCGCCTCGGACGATGCGATCGTCAGCAAGACGCTGGAGGGGGTTATCCAGTCGTGGAATGCCGGGGCGCAGCGGATCTTCGGCTACACGCCCGCCGAGGCGGTGGGCCGGCACATCGACCTGATCATCCCCCCGGAGCTTCGTGCCGAGGAGCGGACGATCCTGGCGCGGCTGCGCCGGGGCGAGCGGGTGGATCACTTCGAGACGGAGCGGGTGACGAAGGACGGCCGGCGGATCCACGTGTCGCTTTCGATCTCGCCGGTGCTGGACGGTGTCGGGAAGATCATCGGAGCCTCGAAGGTGGCGCGGGACATCACGGAACGCTTTCGGTCCGAGGAGGCGCTGCGGCGGAGCGAGGAGCGGTATCGGGCGGTGGTCGAAGGGCAGGGGGAGATGATCTGCCGCTTCCACCCAGACGGCACGATTCTGTTCGTGAACAGCGCCTACGCCCGGAGCCGCGGAACGACGCCCGAGGCCCTGCAGGGCCGGAACTTCTGGGGATTCGTGGTCGAGCAGGACCGCGATGGCGTGCGACAGATGCTGGGGCGCCTGAGCCCCGAGGAGCCTGAAATCCACGTGGAGAACCGCTTTGAGACCACCAATGGCGTGCGGTGGACGCTCTGGACGAACCGCGCGCTGGCTTTCGATGTCGCGGGCAAGGCTGTGGAGGTGCAATCCGCCGGCATCGACATCACCGAGCGCAAGCGGGCCGAGGAGTCGCTGTCCAAGAGCGCCGCGGAGCAGGCGGCGCTTTACCGGCTGACGGACCGGCTGCACCGGGCAGGGTCGCTCGATGAGGTATACGAGGCGGCGCTGGCCTCGATCCTGAGCGCGCTGGGCTGCGACCGCGCCTCGATCCTGCTGTACGACGCGGGCAACGTGATGCGATTCGTGGCCTGGCGTGGCCTTTCCGACGGCTACCGGCAGACGACGGAGGGTCATTCCCCCTGGACGCCCGACGCCGCCGACCCGCAGCCCATCACGATGCCGGATGTGGCCGAGTCGGACCTCGAGGAGCCGCTGCGCAGCGTGATCATGAACGAAGGGATACGCGCCCTGGCGTTTATCCCGCTGATGGGGGCGGGCCGCCTGCTCGGCAAGTTCATGATCTATTACAACGCGCCGCATCGCTTCAGCGAGCACGAGCTGGAGCTTGCCGTGACCATCGCCCGGCAGGTGGCCTTCAGCGTGGTCCGCAGCACCGGCGAGCTGCGGCGCCGCGAGGCCGAGGAGGGGCTGCGGGCCAGCGAAGAGCTGCACCGGCAGCTTTCCGACCGCCTGAAGGTGCTGTTGAGCACGACCTCGCAGCTCATCGCCTCCCTGCAGACGGCGGAGCTGTTGCATTCGCTGCTGAACGTCTCGCGGGAGATCGTCGCGGCGGATGCCTTCGCCGTCTGGCGGGTGGACGCCAACGGCAATTGGAGCGTAGCGGCCAGCCACGGGCTCTCCGAGGACTTCATCCAACAGATACTGCACTCCAGCGGTTCCGGCACCCCTCCGCTGCGGCGCGTGGTGGTGCAGCCGCAGGACCTGGAGGCCCGGCATACCGACCTGCTTCGCGACCGCTGGGACCGCTACCGCAAGGAGGGCATCGGCTCGCTGATGATCCTGCCGCTGTACATCCACGGCGAGGTCACTGGCACGCTCGTGTTCTACTGCCGCTCCGCACACTGCTTCAGCGACTTTGAGATCGAGTCCGCCGAGGCCCTGGCGAACATCGCTGCCGCCGCTATCACCACGGCGGAGCTTTACGAGGCACAGTCGGAGCTGCGGCGTCGCGCTGAGGATGCGGCGGTGCGGGAGGCGTTCCTGGCCAATGCCGGGGCAGCTCTATCCGAGTCGCTGGACTACGAGAAGACGCTCCAGAGCGTCGCCAGCGCCGCGGTGCCGCAGTTTGCAGACTGGTGTGCGGTGGATCTGCTGGACGAAGACGGCCAGCTCCGCCGGCTGGCGGTGACCCATGTCGATCCGGAAAAGGTCGCCCTGGCGCACGAACTGCACGAGAAATACCCACCCAGCGAGTCCGACGTCGGCGGAATCATGCATGTCATCCGGACCGGTGAGCCGGAGATCATGGGGGAGATCCCATGGGAGTTGGTGTCGCAGGCGGCGAAGGACGAAACGCATCGCACCATGCTGAGGCGGATGGACCTCAAGTCATACATCTGCGTACCGCTGCGTCCTGGCGGTACCGTCCGCGGCACGATCACCTTCGTGTCGGCGGAGTCCATGCGGCGGTTCGACGATCGCGATCTTTCTGTGGCGCTGGAGATCGCCCGGCGAGCCAGCCAGGCGATCGACAACGCGCGTCTGTACGATGACCTGCGGCAGAGCGAGGAGGCGCTGCGGCTGGCCGATCGCCGCAAAGACGAGTTCCTGGCGACGCTGGCCCACGAGCTGCGCAACCCGCTGGCGCCGCTGCGCAACTCGCTTGAGATCATCCGCCGCACTGGGGGCGAGCCGCAGGCGCTGCGCGAGGCCAGCGAAGCGATGCAGCGACAAGTCGAGCACCTCGTTCGACTGGTGGACGACCTTCTGGATGTCAGCCGCATCACCCGCGACAAGCTCGAGCTGCGAAAGAGCCGCGTCGCGTTGTCCTCGATAATCAACAATGCCCTTGAGACCTGCGGCCCACTCGCCGAGGCCGATGGGCACACGGTCGATGTCGCCATGCCTCAGCAGCCGGTCTATCTCGAGGCCGACCCCATACGGCTTACCCAGGTCTTCAGCAACCTTCTGAACAACGCCTGCAAGTTCACCGCCGGCGGCGGCCGGATCTCGATGTCGGCCCACGTCGCCGACGCCATTGTGTCGGTGTCGATCAAGGACAACGGCATCGGCATCCCCCCTGACAAGCTGCACAGCATCTTCGACATGTTCTCCCAGGTCGATCGGAGCATCGAGCGTTCCACCGGTGGGCTCGGCATCGGGCTCGCGCTCGTGAAAGGCCTCGTCGAGATGCACGGCGGGACCGTCGCCGTCGAGAGCGACGGTCCGGGCACGGGGAGCACCTTCAC
>JBGTBZ010000560.1:0-4523 GCA_041749155.1 Phycisphaerae bacterium | reverse complement strand
GCCCCAGGAGGCCCCCCCGGCGGAGGCGCCCTCGCAGGGGCAGGCCGCCCCCGCGGAACAGACGACGCCCGGGGGCGTCCGTTACACGGTGATCCAGGCCGCCAGCGAGCCGATGACGGCTCAGCCGGGGGATGTGGTGGTGGCCCATTACACAGGCAAGTTCGAAAATGGGGAGCCCTTCGACACCAGCCTGCGGCCTACGACTGTGGGCCGTTTCACCTTTGTACGGCCGTTCGTGTTTGTGCTGGGCCAGGGTCAGGTAATCAAGGGTTGGGATGAGGGGATTGCCGGGATGAAGGTGGGCGAGAAGCGGATGCTGGTGATCCCTCCGGAGATGGCCTACGGCAAGGCGGGCGCCGGCGGCGGCGTCATTCCGCCTGACGCGACGCTGGTGTTTGAGGTCCACCTGGTCGGCCTGTGGCGACCCGACGCTGAAGGCCAGGCCGCGGCGCCGGCACAATGAGGGATTCAGGCCCGTGCGGCAGGCGAGACAGCCCGGCGGAGCTCGGCGAGGAGGCTTTCGACGCGGAAGGGCTTGAACAGCACCGCTTGGAGCCCCTCCTGGCTGGCGCGGACGATGCAGTGGTTGGGGTCGTAGCCAAAGCCGGTCATGAGGATGACCGGCGGGGGATCCGGCAGTCGGCGGGCTGCGGCGAAGACGTCGTAGCCAGTCTTGTCGGGCATCTTGATGTCGGAGAGGACCAGGTCGAATGCAGGGGCCGAGTCGACGCTCTGGCGGAGCCGGTCGATGGCGCCGACGCCGCTGGTTTCGACGACGACGTTGACCCTGTACTTGCGCAGGACGCTGGCAATGGTGTCGCGGATGGTGGGCTCGTCGTCCACGAGGAGGATGCGGACGCCGGCAAGCTGCGGGTCAGGCGGGGGCTCGGCCTCGATCTCGCGCGTGCCCAGGACCGTCTGCGGCCCCTTGCCGGCCTCGCGGAGGCTTCCGCGGATCGCCTCGACGTTGCCGAGGATGCTCTGGAGCTTCTCGCGAAGGGCATCCTCGCCGATGAACTCGTCCAGGAGGGTGGCGGCGTCGAGGGCGATGTCGTTGAGCGGGCCGGCCACCTCGGCACAGACGTCGTCGGCAACCTTCTTGTTGGTGGCGGCGCGCTCGGTGACGATGAGCTTGAGGATTGAAAGGGCGATGGCCACGTAGCGGCCGAAAATTTCGGCAAACTGCCGGTCATCCTCGGTGAAGGCGGCGGTGCGGCGCGACTCGATGTTGAAGACGCCCACCACCTTGTCGTACAGCGTGAGCGGCACGGTCAGGCTGCTGCGGGCGCCGTGGAGCCCGGGGAGGAAGCGAGGATCGCGCTCGACATCAGGGCAGATGTAGCTGCGGCCCATCTTGGCGACGAAGCCGCTGATGCCGTTGGCCTCGGCGTCGGTATAAAGCTCCAGGTCCAGCGCTTCCTGCGGCAGGCCGCTGGCGACCACGAGTTCCAGCTTGCCGGTGCGCGGATCGATGAGGCGGATCTGGAAGTGATCGAAGTGCATCAACTCGCGGGTGACGCTGATGACCTTCTCCTCGAGCAGCTTGAGCCGCTCGGCCATGTTCATGCTCTCGACCGCTTCCGACTCGATCTTCACGAGCTGGGCACCGGCCTTGTCGATGGCGTCGAGCTTCTGCTGCAGGCGGCGATGGCCGGTCGCATCAAAGACAACAGCGACGACCTGTACAGGTTCGCCGCTGGGGGTGACAACCGGGCTTGCGATGAGCTCAAGGAACTGCTCGTCGTCGAGGTTCAGGTGATACCGCTTGGAGATGGTGCCCGCCGGCGAGGTGGCGCCGTGGCTGGCGGCGCTGAAATGCTTGAAGGCCTCCCCGCAGACGCGCCGGACCTGCTCGTGAATCCGTCCGGGCCATCCGCGCATCTTGCGGTTCATCCAGGTGCTGCGGCCGCTGGAGTCGACAATGCAGACTCCCTCGCCGACGGTGTCGAGGATCTGGCTGGCCTGCTGGCCGAGCAGCGCCTTCTCAAGCGGTCGAAAATCGCCGGCGTCGCTGAAGACGCCGGCGAAGCGGCCATGCTTGAGTTGTCGTAGAGCCTCCTCGATGCTGCTGGCCGGCACAAGCTGGCACTTGCCGCGCATCGACTCCACGAGCTCCTCGAACGTGTTCGAATCGGGCGCCTTTGAAACAGGCTCCGCCTCACCGCCCAGCGCCCGCGCATTGGAAGCGCGCAGGGCACGCGCCAGGGCCTCGCCCACCAGCAGCACGCGCGCCGGCTCCACCGCCTCGTCGCCCCGGGCAACGGCGGAAGTTCGATCATCAGAGGCTCGCTCGATCATGGCATAACCGTGCAGGCGGCAGACTCTAGAAGTTCATAAACTACGGTCAAACAATATAACGGTCCAGCCACCTGCTTTGTTCGCCGCGGCACGACCTGCTTGGGGGACCGCCGCCTGACGCTTATGGGACCCGTCAGGCCTGCCGCAGGGCACGCTTTACCTGCTCCACCACCGCCGAGGCGGGTCCGGCGGCCTCGGCCCTGCGGAGTAGACCCGCCACCTCGTCGCAGGCGAGCAGGTGGAATTGGCCGCCGCCGGCGGTTTGGGCCCAGGCGCCGATGGGGGACGTGCAGTCCCCTTCCAGGGCCGCGACGACCGCCCGCTCCACCTCTACGCATTGTCGGGAATCAGGGTGGTCCAGCGCGGCCAGCAGGGCCCGGGTGGCGCTGTCGTCGTGGCGGCATTGCAGGGCCAGCGCTCCCTGTCCAGCTGCGGGCGTCATGGCGTGAGGTGCTAGAGGATGCATGTGATCGGGGTCGAAACGCCCCAGTCGAAGAAGGCCGGCCATTGCCAGCACGATGCCGTCGAACTCGCCCGCGTCCAGTTTTGCCAGCCTCGTATCGACGTTCCCGCGCAGCGGCACAACCCGCGCATCCGGCCGCATTTCCAGCAGTTGGACGGCCCGCCGCCGGCTGGAAGTTCCCACCCGCGCCCCCTGGGGCAACTTGGAGATGTCCCAACCGCGAGGGGTCAGGAGCACGTCGCGCGGATCCTCCCGCTCCGGCACCGCCGGGATCACAAGTCTCTCGGCGGCGGCGGGGAGAAGCGGCTGGGTGACCGGCATGTCCTTGGAGGAGTGGACGGCAAAGTCTGCGGCACCCGAGAGCAGGGCCTGCTCGACTTCCTTGGTGAACAGCCCCTTGCCGCCGAGCTCGTGGAGGGAGCGGTCGTGGATCTGGTCGCCGGAGGTCGTGACGATCATCAGCTCGACGTGCAACCCGCCGTGGGCCCGCTCCAGCGCAGCCGCAACCTGCCGCGTCTGGGCCAGCGCAAGGGGGCTGCCGCGCGTGGCCACTCGGATAGGGGACGGCGTTCTCAAGATCCGGCCTCCTTTGCCGGTCTTGTTGCCGACTGCGGCGATTCGCGCTCGATCGCCTCCGCAGCGGCTTCCTTTAAGCTTCGGATCTGCTGGGTGGAGAGATCCAGGTTTGCAAGTGCTGGATGCGATACGGTGCCGGGATCGGGAAGCTCCAGCGGCGAGCGGCCGGTGATGCGCGATGTGATGACCAAGGCCGCGAGGTACGTTCCCAAGGGCGAGGGGTGGAAGCGGTCCGCGCCGTAAAGCGGCATCTCCGCGTCGCCCCGCCAAGCGGACCGCCAGGCCTCGCCCGCGGGGAGCAGCAAGCCATCGACCTCGGCGGCGGCGAGGCGGTAGGAGTCGCAGGCGCGATCGAAGGTGTGTGCGTGGCGCTCTTCGGGCCAGACCATGTAGAAGGCAGGCTCGGCCCCGGCCTCGCGGATCGCGGGGGCATAGGTGCGGGCGTACTCCAGCAGCAGCTCGCGGGATTCGGGCAGCGAGGAAGGCCCCTGCTGGAGTACGACCCAGTCCCAACGCTCCGCGATTCGCCGCTGCGCTGCGCCGCGCCAATGGTCGCCCAGATCAGTGCCTGGGCCGACCAGGGCTTCGGCATGAATGGTGGGGCGGCCGGCGACATCCATCGACAGGGCCTGGACCATGCCAGGCAGGTCGTTGTACTGGGTAAGGCTGTTGCCGATGAACAGCACGCGGAGCGATCCGGTGGCCTCGCCCGCCCGGCAATCGGCCGAGCCGTAGCCCGCGCGGTTAACGGCCCACCAGCCGCTAAGGGTGATGCCTGCAAGCAAGAGGATGATCAGCAGTGTGCGGCGAATCGGCATGCCTCGGGCGATCGTACGTGTCCGGCCATGGCTTTGGACGCGCCAGGATGTCATTTGTGCGCTGCGGACCAGGGCCTGGCCGGTTAGCGTTAGCGTCTTGGTCCACCGGCGATTCCGCCGTGGCGCAGATAGAAACCGCCGAAGGAGGCGTCAATGAGCGTAGCGAAGATCATCGAGATTTCGTCCACCAGTCCCAAGAGCTTTGACGACGCGGTGGAGCAGGGGATCGCACGGGCGGCCCAGACGGTGCACGGCATCCGAAGTGCCTGGGTCAAGGAGATGCAGGTCTCGGTCAACGACGATCGGATCACCGAGTTTCGGGTGAACCTGCTGATCACGTTTGTGCTGGAAGGCGGCCGGTCCCGCGG
>JBGTBZ010000559.1:0-2052 GCA_041749155.1 Phycisphaerae bacterium | reverse complement strand
GACGCGGTCGAGAGGGTTCACCGGCTTCGCGCCCCCGCGGACGGCGGGGGGGCCGGCGTGGCCGCCAGCCGTGGCCGGGACGTCGGACCAGAAGTCGGTTTCCCGCGACGGGTCGTACGGCGTCATGTCGTAGTGGGAGCTCATGAAGTCTCGCTTGGGGTCAAGGCACTGGATCGATCGGGGCTGTCTGCGCCTCAGCCACCTCCATCATCATCGGGGATTCGCCGGGCGTCATCCCGCTTTCCGCCTCATTCATCCGGTCTGCGGCGTCTTGGGCCAGGGGGCTGGGCTGGTCTGGCAGGTCCGCCAGCACGCGCAGAGCGGGCAAGGCGGCACTCAGCAGCTCCACGGCAATGGCGTCACGCTGGGCCCGGTCCGGTAAGGCCCACGAAGGGTCGAAAACCACCTGCACCTGGGCCGCGCCACGATGCCGCTGCTTGTAATCTTCGGCCGCATCGTCCACCCCCTTCATATCCCGGACGATCCCAACCCCCGGAACGATCAAAAAATTCAATACAACCCGCCTGCGCCCCAAAGTATACCCCTCCGGGGCCAATAACCCCGCCGGCAGGTCGCGGGCTCGATCCGGCTCCAGGAACTGGTACTCCATCCCTGGCACGGACATCTCCCCCAATTCGTCCCGCAGGACCCAGTTCCGCGGCTCCCCGGAGAGCATGTGGCCGCCCTGGGCAGGGTAGCAACGGGGCGGATAGTGCCCCTGCATGTCCCGGGCCAGCTTGCATTGCACGACCATGAAGCTCACCCGCCGATCCGGCCCCGCCAGTCCACGGGGGCTGAAATCGGTAAAACGGATGTTCCGGAGGGCATTGGGGTCCAGCAGGTCCAGGGCTGGCTGGGGGAGGGCCACTTCCCGGCCCATCCAGTGCCCCACTTGCGTCGGCAGGGCATCGATCACCTCGCGGCAGCGGGCGTGGTACTCCTCGAAGCCGTCTGCCGTTTTGTAGGTACGCTGTTGCACCCAGATGCACATGAGCAGGATTGCGGCGAGCCCGGGCATCGTGGCCCAGCGCAGCAGGGCCCGAACCCGCGGGCTTCCGGACAGTGGCAGGCGAGATTGGCCTGGGGGAAAGCTCATGACGGCTGCCCGGCAAGGCGATATCGCTCAACAGGCACGTCCAACCACCTCAGCACGCGCACGGCGGCCAAGAGGAGCAGAAACGCGATCGGGAGCATCATCCAGCTGCTTGGGGCGTGCAGCCACTCGAAGGTCTCGCGGCTCCTGTAGGCGTAGGTCCAGACGAGCGGGACGGTCCGCAGGACGTTGCATCCCAGCGTGACCAGTGGGCTCAGCAGCAGCAGAGCCCATCGCACGCTATTACGCATCGGCCAGGCGAAGGCAAAGGCATACGTCACCAGCAGAAGACCGAAGAGCATCGGCATGCCGTTGCACGCCTCGGCAATCATCACGCTCTTGCCGTTCACGACCAGCGTATTGCCCGCAACCTGTGAATCGACCCCCATGGCGTCCAGCACGCCGTCGGTGAGCCAGGCGGTGGTCGTCTGGAGGGGAATTGCCAGCTCCTGCCTCAACCGCTGCGGTACCGGGATCAGGAACAGCAGTGCAAAGGAGGCCGGCAGAAAGCGTAGAAGGGCTCCTTTTCCGCACACGCTCACGAAAGCGCCCATCACGATCAGCAGGCTCCCCAGGTGCAGCGCCGCCGCGACGTTCTCGCGGACACCGAAGCTGCTGACGATCCAGCCTGAAGCGATCAGGAAGAGGCCGCTCCACCGTCCGGTGACCCGTACGTGCGGCAGGCGCCCGCGCCGCACCCAGAAGAGCCACGCGACGACCAGTGGCGCCAGGAACACATGGCTGTTCTCGCCGTCCATGTCCGCAAGCTGCCAGGCATCCACCCACGCCCACCAGGTGGCCCAGACGGCCAGGGCGGCCATGGCGAGGCCCAGGACGATCAACTTCAGGCTCAGCCGGGTCGTCCGCCCCCATGAGATCGGCAGCGACATCTGCCGGGGCAGCGGATCCGAGGGGCTGAACGCGGGTGTCATCAGCGCGGTGACCCCGTCTCCGGCGTC
>JBGTBZ010000558.1:0-16852 GCA_041749155.1 Phycisphaerae bacterium | reverse complement strand
GCCGCTGCGAAAATGAAGCACGAACATCGCCTCCGCCGCCCGCGGCACCTCCGCGGTTCCGTTGCGCTCCAGCCGCACGAGCCGCTCGACGGGCTGCTGGGCCGTCTGCCCGTCGGCCTGGATGATGCGAACGCCCGACTCCTCGAGCTCGAGGAGGCGCACCCGCCGCGTGGAGAAGTCGCCCGTCGTGAGGAGCCACCCCTGGTCCACCTCCTGCACGGCAGAAGCCCCCGCGGCACAGGCGAGGATCAGCAACAACAAGACGATCCGCCTCATGACCCCGCCCCCTTGCCGCTGAAGACCGGCAGATAGCGATTGGGCATCTGCAGAACGATCAGGGCCATGGCGGTGCAGTATTCCGGGCTGACCTCGCCGGACCAGCTTCCGTCGGGCGCCTGCCGGGCGATCAGCTCATCGCGGATCGCGGGGTACCACCTGGCCCAATGGTCTCCGCCGGCAAGGAACATGGCTTGGGCGGCGTAATAGTGGCCATAGAAGTAGTGCGGCGTCTCGGCCTGAGTTCCGCGGCCAGGGGTGAAGCGCTCGACGTATTCAAGGCCGGCGTCGATCTGCTTGCCCTCGTGGATGCCCGCGTAGTAGAGGGTCGCGACGCCGGCGGCGGAGCGCGGGAAGGCGCTGTTGTTGCCTGCGCCGGCCATGTAGTTGAAGCCGCCGTCGGGGTTCTGCAGGCTCTCTACGTACTTTACGGCCTTGTCGATGACCGCCTTCTCCACCTTGATTCCGGCATCTCGCGCCGCCCGCAGGGCCATCACCTGAGTGATCGTC
Organism: Phycisphaerae bacterium; assembly: GCA_041749155.1. GTDB lineage: Bacteria > Planctomycetota > Phycisphaerae > Tepidisphaerales > Tepidisphaeraceae > JAEZED01. Next base: position 16,066 of record JBGTBZ010000558.1, on the reverse strand, counting down.
ACACTGATGTCGGCGTCGAATGGGGCGGGCGTGTACCGCCAGCCTCCCTCATGGTTCTGCACTTTCTGGATCAGCCGCACCGCCCGCGTCAGCGGATCCTTCACGCGCTCGTCTTCGGTCATGCCGTAGACCTCCCCCAGGAACAGCGTCGCAAAGCCGTGGGCGTACATCACGCCGTGCTCATCCGTCTCCGAAAGCAGGCCGTTGGGCTGCGACGATCCGATGATGAAGTCCGCCGCCTTGTTCACGTTCTGGCCGTACTGCCCGCGGCCGGGGAGGTTGCCCGCGGACATCATCGCGATCGCGCCCAGCGAGGTGATGGCGGTGCCAGAGCCGCGCCCCCCGCCAGAGCCGAAGCTGCCGTCGGCGTTCTGCCGCGAGGCCAGGAACGCCAGCCCGCGCTCGACGGCGCGCTGCTGCTCAGGCGTTATCTCGTTGCCGCGAATGGGGTTATCCAGCTCATTGCCCTGCTGTTGCGGCGGGGCGCCGGCATCCTGACGCGGGGAGGCGAAGGCCGTTTCGATGGCGGCGGAGCGTCCATCCCGCTCCTGGGTGGCGGGGCCGACAACCAGCGCCAGGGCCAATGGGATAGCGGCGAATGGATGCATGGTGACACCTTCCGTTGGAGCGCCGCGGGCTATCGCGGCTCCTGTGAGCGCTTCTGGCTCATGCTCTTCCAGTATTCCTCGATGAGCTGCCGGTAACGGTCAATCGTCTGCTCATCCTTTGACTCGAGGATGGCCGCGCGCTGCCGCGGCGTGAGGCCACCCCACTCGGCCATGCTCTCCAGCAGCTCGGCTGACAGGTCCGCCGCCCCACCCGGGGAAGCATCGCGGCTGGCCTGGGCGGCATCCTGGCCGGGCTGCTGCTGTTGCTGCTCACCCTGCTGGTTCTCGCCCTGGTTGCGGGCCTGCTGCTGCTCCTGCTGCTGCTGACGGCGACGCTGCTGGTCCTGCTGCTGGTTGCGAGCCTGCTGCTGTTGCTGCTGCTGGCTGCGCGACTGCTCGATCAAGGAATCGATGTCCTTCACGATCCGACGCTGGATGATCTGCGTCGTCTGGCCTGGATCGCGCGACAGCGCCAGCCGCTGCTGGCTTCGCGCCATCCGGTCGCCCATGCGGTTCACGTCCGCCGCGTCGCCGCCCTGGCCGGCATTCTCACCGAGCAGGTCATCCAGCAGCTCCGCATCCTCCACCTCGCCTTCCCCCGACTCTTCCGGCAGCAGATCCGCCGGATCGGGCTCCGGCCCGAACTTCACCTGCCCGCGGCTGTACTGGCGCAGCATCTGGTCCAGAACGCCGCGCAGCTCCCCCTGCTGGTCGCCCGTGCCGACGATCTGCTGGCCCAGCGTCTCCTCCGGCTCCGCCGCCGCTTCCTTGAGCTTGGCAAGCTCCTCGGTGGCGCGGTTCACGCCTTCCTGCATACGCTTGATCAGCCGCAGCTCCGCCTCCGGCGGAAGCGTCGGGCCCTGGTTCTGCTGGCCACCCTCGCCCCCGCCCCCCTGGTTGGCCTGGGAATTCTGATCGAAGCGCTCCTCGCGCTGCTCGATCTTCAGGCTGTCGATCATCGCGTCCAGCCCATCGACGATCCGCGCCTGCTCGATCTGCGTCGGCCGGCCAGTGTCGTTCGCCCCCAGCCGGCGGTGCACGCCGTCCATCGCGGTCTTGATCTGCTTATTGGCATACACGAAGGCCACGCCGCCCACGTTCGCCAGGTCCTCCGTGAGCTGGTCCACGCGCTGGGCCAGCCCCTCCTGCACCGGCGGAAGGCCGTTCAGGCGGATCTGATCGGGCCGGGCGCGGAAGTTGCCGTCATCCCTCTTGGCCTGCAACTCGCTGGTGGGCTGGTTGACGTCCTTTGCCTGCTCGTCTCGGATCGCCTGGAGCTTGGCGCGGATCGTCTCGCGCTCCTGCTCGTCAAGCTGCTCCTCGACCTGCCGTCGCTGCTCATCCACCGCCAGCAGGGCCTCCACAAGCGACGCCAGAGCCTCGACTTGCGGCGGCTCGTACGCCTGGGGCAGGTCCTTCTGCCGCAGGAACACCGCCGCCCGCTCCATCCGGGCCGCAGCCCGCGTCAGGAGATCGGCGATCACGCTCCCCTGGGGAATGCCCTCGGCGCTGCGGGAAATGTCCCGAGTATTCCGCTCGGTCTGTTCCTGACCACTGGAAAGCCGCGGCAGGGCCGGCTCGACGGGATCTTCGCCTTCGATACCCGCAAGCTCGCGCAGCGGGGCCAGCGCCTCGCCAGTGGGGTCCTCACCGGCAAGCGTGCGGTTGTCCAGGTTGTGCACCGCCTGGCGGCGGACCAGACGCTGGATCTGCTCCTGCATCTCCGCGAGCTTGCGCTGCAGTTCCTGGAGCTTGCGGCGCTCGGCCTCCTTCAGCTCGCTCAGCACCATCTCCAGGCCGATTTCCGCCTGCTGGCGCGACTGCTGGGCCTGGCTCTGCTGGTTTTGCCGCTGCGCCTCGGATGCCTGCTGCTGCTGCTGGGGCACCTGCTGCTGCTGGCCGGTGCGGGCCGCCTGCTCGAGTGACTCGCTCGAGGCCGGATCCGTCTCGCGCATTTCCTCCGCCAGCTCCTGCATGTTCTCCAGCGCTTCCTGCGTGCGCTGCGACAACTCCGCCTGCTCATCGGCGAGCCGCTGGTTCTCCGCACGATCCTCGGGCGTCATCTGCTCCGGCGTGCGCCCAACGTTCTGCCGCGCCAGCGCCGCCGCCCGTTCGCCAAGCTCCTTTTGCGCCTGGAGCAGCCCGGAGACCTCATCGATCGCGGAGCGCAGCGAGCCGATCTGCTCCATCTGGTCGATCATCTCGCGCAGACGCTCGGACGCCTCCTCCTGGTTCGCTTGCGAGCCGGCCATCGCCGCCTTGGCACGCTCCGCCTCCGCACGCTCATTGGCCGACTGCTCTAGCTCCGAGGCCGCCTCTTTCATCGGGCCTTCCGCCGTCGATTCCAGTGATTCGGCCACATCCTCCGCCAGTTCCCGCAGATCGGCCGCCGTCGAGCGGTTCTCCTCGAGCATCTGCTCGATCTCCGAGACCCGGTCCGACAGCCGCCGCGTATTGGCGGCCACGCCCGACTGCTGGCGCGACAACCGGCTGGCGGCGCTGCGGTCGGCAGCGTCCAGCTCATCCTTTTCGCGCGTCTGCTCCGCAAGTTCGGCGGTCTCACGCTTGTTTCGGTCCTGCGCGGCTTTGGCGGCGGCAATCTGGTCCTTCACGTTCCGCAGGTCGGCGACCACGCGCTGGTTGAGCTCCTGCTGGCTGATGATCGTGATGCGCAGCTTTGCGGAGTCGACCGGCTCGTGATACTCCCCGTCCAGCTCGTAGTTGTCCTGGGCGCGCACGAAGTACTCCAGCACGTCGCCCGATTGCAGCGGCGTCTCCGACAGTTGCGACAGGTCCCAGTCATGGCTCAGGCGCAGGCGCACGCGCTCCGGCGAGTCCCCCACGGGCTCGATCCGCACGCCCTCGATCGCTCCTTCGCCATACAGCGGGATCGCCCGCTCGAAGCCTTGCTCCCCCAGCTTCCGCACCACCAGCGCGATCTCGCGGAATCCGTAATCATCGTCCGCCACCGCCGCCAGCGGCACCACTGCCACGGCCGTCCGCGTTTCGTTGCGGCGCGGGGTCTCAATTTGCACGGAAGGCGTCTGGTCCGGACGGACCACCACCTCGAACGTCTGGGGGATGTCGCCGGTGAAGCCGTCCCGGTCGCGCGCAACGACATTGAACCGCAGGGTCTGCTGCGCCGTGAAGCTCGCAACGACCGTTCCGGGCGATTCCCGACGCCAATCCAGCTCCGGCGCGGGCGAACCGCCTACCGCCTCGAGCTCGATCGATCCTCCGTCGGCAAGCGGCTTGTTGAACGACAGGCGCAGCGTCACCTCCGACCCCACCCCGACCACCGCGGCACGCTCCGCCAGGTCTGCCTGGATCACCCGCTCCTCGGCCACGTACGGCGGAGGCACGATCGTTGCTTCCGCCGCATTCAAAACCAGCCGCGGGACCACGCGGACCGTCTGCTGCGGCGTTACGTCATCGCCCGCCTCGACCCAGAGCTTCAGCGCTCCCTGGGCCTGATCCGCCGCCAGGCGCGTATCCACGCCCGCGGAGAACGTGCCGTCGGTCTGCCGCGTCATCAGCAGCTTGCGCACAGGCCCGTCGTCGAGCTGGTAATAGACGACCGGCTCTACCTTCTCCGGGCTGCCCCTGGCAAGCCGCACCGACAGTGCTACCTGACGGCCCGCCGGAACGCTGTCATCCAGCGCCAACGGCGCGATCAGGAAACGCTTGGGCCACTGATGCGTCGGGTCCAGCGGATCGAACAAGCGCCCCACGATCGTCTGCGTCAGCGGCCCCAGCAGGAGCGCCAGCGCCGCAAGCGCCAGCACCGAAGCCATTGCGGCGCCCACCGCCAAGTACGTGGGACGCGTGATCAGCACATCCTCGAACGTCACGCCGCGAGCGATGTCGCCTGCCTGTTCCACCGTCCGACGGCGCAGGGGATCGGCCGCCATCGCCTCGCGCTCATTCAGAAACTGCACACTCGACCGCAACCGGTCGTTGAACTCCGGGAACGTCTCCTCAACCCGTCCCGCCACGTCATGCAGGCTCAGCCGCGAACGCGCAGGACGCCACACGAACTGCCAGAACACCCACGCCGCGACCGCGGTCGCCAGGACCAGCCCGATCAGCCGCGGGACGCCGGGAAGGCGCAGCAGATAGTCCGTCAGACCCCCCAGCACCACCAGACCGCACGCACCCAGCACCAGCAGGCCCACGCCATAAAGCACGCTGAGCCACTTCGCCCGCTTTCGCAGGCCCTCGAGTGAGGCGATCAGTTGGCTGGGGGACATGCGGCCTTCTCCTTAAACAGGTTGCCGGCGGCGGAGTGCCCATCCGGGCGCTGCTCCACCCTATATGTACGACGGCGTGATCCGGGCGGGTCTTAACCCTCATCGTCCCGGAATAACGCCCTAAATCAGCCCCGCGGCCTTTCGGCCGATCCACTCCATTGTGATCAGAAGCACAAACAGCGCCAGCGCCAGAGGCGCGTCCCAAAGAGCCTGGTTGCTGACGATCGGAATACGCCTTTCCACGCTGGGAATGACCTCCGGCAGCGTCCCAGCCTCGGAAAGCGGCACAAGCTGCCCCCCCGTGTCGTCCGCCAGCCGCTGCAGGCCGCTGCGGTCAACCACCGGCCGCACAAGCTCCAGTTGCGGTACTTGAACCGTCACCGGGGCCGTCAACTCCTGGTCCTCGCCAGTCATCGGCGGCAGCGCCACGCTGAAATTGCCGACCCGTGACGCTGGGAAGCTGGCGGTATACCGATCCGCCTCCGCCCCCTCGCCGCGGCGGACCAGGCGGGCCGTGCTTACGGGCTGACCCTGCTCGTTGCGTACCTCGATGTCGAGCCGGTCCGGGAGTTGACGCGACAAGGCCGGATCCAGAACACGCAGCTCGACCTGCACCTGCTCGCCCAGCTCGTATGTCGGCCGCTGGACCGCGAGCGTCAGCCGTCGCTGCCCAAGCTTGCGCCCGCGGGCCAGGTAGCGAAGCTGCTGCACCCAGTAGGTGTCGAAGACGTCCTCCCCCGTGTAATAGCGCCAGCGCCAGGTCTCGTCGAGGCTGCTGAAGAGCGTGCGGCCCGCGCCGTATCGGCCCGAGACCACCAGAGGCGCCGGCCGCCCGTCTGGCGCGCTGGCCTCTGGATGCTGCGCCAGCACCTCGCCAACGCCCGGCTTGGCCACTAAGCCGTCGGCGAACCAGAACAGCGGCTGGATCCCCTCGCTCAGGAACCGCTCGTTCTCCTCGCGGTCCGACTCAAAGCGGAACATTCCCGCCTGGCGCCCTGCATCCGTCAGCACCGGACGGAAGCCTTCAGCGATCGTCCCGTTGCCCAGGGCAAGCGACGGCTCCACCACCGCCTCCACGGGCAGCAACCGCTCAACCGGCGTGCCACGCCACGACGCTGGGCTGTCGCGCGGGCCCGCGATCATCCCGAAGCCGCCACCCTTGTCGCCCACGAATTCCTCCAGCAACTGAAGCTGCCCGTCGGAGAATTGCAACGGCGACACGTCGCCGAGCAACACCACGTCGTAGTCCAGAAGCTCATCGATCGTCACCGGGAACCGCTGGATCGGCACGTTTCCTTCCTGCGCGAACGTCGGATCGGCGCTGGTCAGCAGGACGCTCGCGCTGATCGTCGAATCGCGGATGATCTGGTTCTTCAGGTACCGGTACTCCCATCGCGGATATCCCTCCACGTACAGCACCGCGATCTTCGCATCCATCACTTCGATCTGCACCGGCCGCCGGTTGTCCTCGTCATCGATTTCATCGGGGCCGGGCTCGGCCTCCACGACGAGCTGGAAGGTCCCGGGCGTCACCGTCTCGAGCTGCAGCTCGACCTCCGTCGGAATGTTCGGCTCGATGTCCGCCGTTGCCGTGACGGGCTGGCCGTCAGGGTTCAGCACCAGGTTCCCATCCTGGCCCTTCAGGGCCAGCCGCACGTTCTGCGCCGACTCCGTGCCCGCAGAACGCACGACAGCGACGATGTTCACGATGTCACCTGCAAAGGCCACATCCTGGGCCACCACGCTCTGCACCTCGAGGTTGCGCGGCTCCTGGTCCCCGCCGATCGGCACCGGAAACAGCCGTACGCCGCTCTGCTTCACGCTTGCCAGCGCTGCGGCCTCCGTCCGCGCCGGGGCGTCGCGCCCGTCGGTCAGCAGCAGGATCCCAGCGAGGTTCTGCCCCTGCAGTCCCGCCAGCGCCGACCGAACCGAATCCACGACCGCGGTCGAGGCGCCGGTCGGCTCGAGGGCCGACAGCGAAGCCAGCGGATCCTCACCCTCCAGCCGCACCGCCTCGCGGCTGAACCGGAAAAACCGCAGCTCGTGCCTCTCATCCAGGGCTCGCAGCAGCGCCGCGTTGTCCGCAGACAGCACGTCGATCGCGGCATCCAGCCGGCTACGGCGATCCCCGCCGCCGGTCTCCAGGTCCGCCACACGCATCGACACCGAGTCGTCCACAAGTACCGCCAGCACGCTGGGCTCGACACGCGCCCGCGTCAACGTCAGCGACGGTCGGTTCAGCAGCGCAATCAGCAGCAACAGAATCGCCAGCCGACCCGCTCCAAGGAACGCCCGCCATCGCTGGCTTTTGCCCTCCCGGTTGTACACCCACACCACCAGCGTCGCCGCGGCCGCGACAAGCATCAGGTTCCACAGTCCGTTGCCCAGCACTTCCGCCAGCGGCCAGTTTGGGTGAAACTGCAGCGACAAGTCCCCCTCGCGCGAGAGAAATCCGCGATCTAACCCAAGGAGGAGTTCAAGCAGTCGGTTCATCTAGCGCCGATGCCTTCCCAGCCGCATGGCCATGAAACACTCCAGGCCCGCCAGCAGCAGTACCGCCGCCAGCAGCGACCAGCCAAAATCCGCGCGATCCTCGTCTGCCGCCAGTGAATCCGCCGGAAGCTCATCGCCCATGAAGACTATTTCCACGTCTCCAAGCGCCGCGCGCACTCCTGCTTCGTCCAGCGGGCGCACATCACTCTCGCCTGCAGGCATGTTCACCGCGACCGGCGAGCCGCGGTCGCCCACTCCCAGGCGGTACACGCCCGGCTCCTCCAGTGGCGGGCTCGCCCACACGCCGCTGCCATCCTCGCGGATCTCGCGGCGAAGCTCGATCCCCGTTCCGCCAGGCGAGACCAGTTCCGGCTCGCCGGTGATCGCAAGTGCCGGTGGAACCCGAAGTTCCTGCCCCACTTCCAATGTCTGCCACGCCAGCCCCCCGCCGCTGGTCTCCCCGACCGCGTGGTTGAGCAGCTCGTGGACGAAGGCCACATAATTCTCCCGCAGCGGCAGCAGTGTCCATTCCGGGTCCCCCGCCGCTGTCGTCACCAGAAGCACGCGGCCGTCGCCGAGCCGGTGGGTCGTTACCGCAGGGTCCGAAGACTGCCCCTGGGCCGCCGGCAGGTAACGGAGCACGACATCGGCGGCGGCGTTGTCGCCGAGATCGATACGCCAATACAGCCTGATCGCCCCGACATCCAGCCCGCTGCGCTCGGTTCCGCTGAATGCAGCAAGGTAGGGATGGACGTTCTGCGGGTCGAAATCGTAGCCGATCAGCGACTCCTCCGGCGCGTTCACCCGCTGCACCAGCGGCCCAGGCAGAAGGCCACGCGGCAGCATCACACCGTTGTAGTTGTCAGCCGTCACCGCCTCGCCCAGCCAGAGCATCAGCGTGCCGCCGCCCTGGACATAATCTGCAAGCGCCTGGGCCGTCGGCTCCGCGACGTTCCCGACGCCCGCCAGCACCACGGCGCGATAGTCGCCCAGCGGCCGGCCTGCCAGTTCGAGGTCGCTGATGCGCGTTACCTCGACGTAACCCGCATCCCGCCCCGGCTGAAGGGCCATCGACAGAATCTCGCCGCTGCCGAAGCTGCCAGAGCTGCGACCGCCTTCGACCAGGAGCACCGGCAGGTCCCTTACCTGCTCCACCACGCGCCGGCGCACGTCGTCAAGTGGCAGGCCATCACCTCCGGTGATCGAGGCCTCCAGGACATGCGCCTGGCCGTCCATCAGGGCATCCTGCAGCGTCGGCTCGCTGGCGGACACGCTTTGGGCCTCTCCCGTCGGCGTGACCGGCTGTGAGCCACCCACCGACTGCCCGTTCAACCGCCAGGAGAGCAATGTTTCCGACGGCGTGCCGCCGAAGCGCTGAAGGGCAGCGAAGAAGCTCGTATCGAACCCGCGGCGCACCAGGGCGTCGTCGGGGCGCACCTGCAGTACCGCCTGGTTGCTCTGGCCAGGGGCCGAAAGGTTGTGCCAAAAGATCCGGTAGCTCTCCGCCGCGCGTCGGGCCGCCTCGGCAAGCCTCTGGGTGTCGGCAAGTGCGGAGGTCGTGCCGTCCGTGATCACATGAAGCGTCCGCGGGAGCCCCTCGGCGTCGGCGGCGATCTCCACGGCACGCTCCAGGGCTCCGGCAAGGTCAGTCGAGCGGGCGGTCTGGGGCGTGGCATCGATCGCCGTCAGCACCGATGACAGCTCATACGTCGGCGACGCGATCACCGCCCGCGCCGGCGACGCGGCCGTCACCAGCGCGCCCATCTGATCGCCCGTCTCGCCCAGCCGCGTGATGACGGCGGAGGCGAGGATTCGGGCATGCTCCAGGTGCGTGGCGGCGCCATCGCGTTCATAGCGGTAGGCCATGCTGGCGCTGTTATCGAGGATGATGACGTGCAGCCCCGCCACGCGCCCCGCGACACGGGCCAAGGCCGTATCGCCGCACCCCAACGGCCGGGCCAGCGCTAGGCCCAGCAGCCCGATGACCGCACATCGCGTGATTAGCAGCAGCAGCGACTCAAACCGCATCCGCCGGCGGTTCCGCCGCATCGCCTGCAGCAAAAAGTCCATGGCGGCCCACTGGACCGTCCGGAAACGGCGGCGGTTCAGCAGGTGGATGATGATCGGGATCGACACCAGCGCCAGCCCCGCGAAGGCCAGCCCGGGATGCAGGACGAAGCCAAAAAGCGGCGGCGGCAGGTCGCCGTTGAGCCAGGTCCATGAGGTTGAGAATGGCGTCTGGATCACTTGTTTGCGTTTGACCCGAGTTGCCTCGTCAATCGGTTCCGGCGTCTGTCCGCACTCTCATGCCCTGGCCAACATGGCCTCGCGCTGCGCGAGGAACGCGCTGAGCGGCACGTCAAGCGAGTCTCCCGTATTGAAACGGGTAAAATCGATGTTCATTCCGCGGCAGATCCGCTTGAGCTGGTCGGTGAACTCCCCGAGAACCTGCAGGTATCCCTGCCGCAGTGCTCGCGGCTCGGTCAGCAGTTCGCCGGCCTCCTCCAGGCCCTTGAACATCGTGATGTCCTCGAAAGGAAAATCGATCTCCTGCGGATCCAGCAGCTGGGCGCAGATCACGTCGTGCTTGCGGAAGCGCAGCGCCCGCAGCCCTCGCTTCAGTCCCGCCGGATCGTCGAAAAAGTCGCTCAACAGGATCACCAGCGACCGCCGGCCAATCTTGCTGGCAAGCTGTTCGAGGATTTTGCCCGTGCCCGTCTTGTTCCAGCGCGGCACCGCCTGAAGCTCGGTGATGACCGTTCGCCACTGCCCGGTGGTGGCGCTGGGACGGAAGTAGCGCGCCAGCGTCTGATCGAAGATCGCCAGCCCCACGGCGTCGCTCTTGGCGATCGCCATGTAGGCTAGCGTCGCGGCGAGTGTCGTGGCAAAGTCGTACTTGGTCCAGGTCGAGCCGTCTTCCCCCTTCACGCTGCCGAAGGCCATGCTCTCTGAAGCATCGACGACCAGAACGATCTGAAGCTGCGTCTCCTCCTGAAATTGCTTGATGTAAAGCTTGTCGGAGCGGCCGAAGACCTTCCAGTCGATGTGCCGGACATCATCGCCCTGCGCGTACTGGCGGTGCTGGGCGAACTCGACGCTCGATCCCTGGTGGGGCGAGCGGTGCCGCCCGGAGACGAATCCCTCCACGACCTGCCGGGTGCGCAGCTCCAAGCTCTTCACCCGCGCCAGGGCGCGGGGATCGAGGTATTTCTGATAAACGTCGGATTCGGCCATCTTGCGCTGCTTCGTCTATGGGCGCCCATTACCTGGCGCGCCGTTGCCGGACTGTCCTGGGCCGGCAGAAGGTGACTCGCCGCCTTCGGTTGGTCGCTCAACGTCAATGCTCGTGATGTTCCGGATGTAGATGTGCCTGGCGAAGCGATCCTCGTACACCGTGATCATCGTCGCACGATTGTCCGGCGGTGGAAGGGCAATGAAGTCCGGATGCCCCACAAGCACATCGCGACCATCGCTGAGATGGACGCGGAACGGCCTGAACGGCTGCTCGTGCACGTACTTGCGGATGTCATCTACGGTCATCGCGTTCTCAAGTGGATTCCCTCACGCAGCAGGCTCGCGCCGCAGCACCTTCGCCGTCTGCTCATCCAGCTCGTCGTACTGCTGCCGCGGAATGTGCTCGATCAGCCGGCCGACGACCGTCTCGCTCGTCACACCCTCGGCCTCCGCCGCGAAGTTCGTCACGAGGCGATGCCGCAGCACCGGAAGGGCCAGGGCGCGGATGTCCTCGGTGCTCACGTACGTCCGCCCCTTCAGCAGCGCACGAGCCTTGCCGCCCAGGATCAGGTACTGGCTGGCGCGGGGGCCAGCACCGAACTCGATGAACTCCTCCACGAACTCCGGCGGCTTCTCCTCGCCCGACGCCCGGCGCGTCAACCGGGTCAGTTGCAGGGCATACCGGATCACATGGTCCGCCACCGGCACGCGCCGCACCAGGTCCTGCAGCGTCAGAATGTCCTCCTTCGACAGCACCTGCACCAGGTCATGCCGCATGGGCATCGTTGTCCGTCGCACGATCTCGAACTCCTCGTCCTCCTTCGGATACCCCACGAGAATGTTGAACATGAAGCGGTCAAGCTGCGCCTCGGGCAGCGGATAGGTACCTTCCTGCTCGATCGGGTTCTGCGTCGCAAGCACGAAAAACGGATCCGGCAGGTTGTAAGTCCTCCCGCCCGCCGTCACGTGCTGCTCCTGCATCGCCTCCAGCAGCGCCGCCTGTGTCTTGGGCGGCGTGCGGTTGATCTCGTCGGCGAGGATGACATTCGCGAAGACCGGCCCCTTCAGGAAGACCATCTCACGATCCCCCGTGTTCTGATCGCTCTTTATGACCTCTGTGCCGGTGATGTCCGCAGGCATCAGGTCGGGCGTGAACTGGATCCGGTTGAAGCTCAGCCCCAGTGTCTTGGCAAGCGTGCTGACCAGTAGCGTCTTGGCCAGCCCCGGCACGCCCACCAGCAGCGCATGCCCCCGGCAGAACATCGCGATCAGTAACTCCTCGATAACCGCCTCCTGACCCACGATCACCTTCGACAGCTCGCCGCGGAGCTGGTCGAACGCCTTCTGTAGGCGCTCCACGGCCTCGAGCTCCGCTGCCTGGAGGACCGGGGGGGCTTCGGTCACTGCACGTCCGATATTCTGGGGCTGGGGCATCAAGTCTCCCTATCGAGTCATCCGAACTGTTCCCTGACGCTGGAGTATCATATCGCCGCCTCGGCCAGTGTCCGCCGGGGGGCCTGTCAAACTGACAACGCCCGGTACGCTCAATAGTTGCCAAAAATGGGGCCTGATCGCCCTGCATCGGCACTTTCCCCGCCACGCAACGACTGACCGCCACTGCGAAGCCCATGCCCGAGTTACCGGAGGTTCAGACGGTCGTCGATTCCCTCGCCCCCGCCGTACTGGGCAGGCGCATCGTGGCCATCGAGATCCTCCGCCAGGACTTCGCGCGGCCGGCGGACGTCTGGGACAAGGCTCGCGGACAGCGCGTGACCGGACTTCGCAGGCGAGCAAAGCGAATTCTCTTCACCCTGGGCGATGGAAGCCGGTTTTTCGCCCACCTGGGCATGACCGGTCGGCTCACCTTCGGTCCCCGCCGCCGGGAGCGGCCAAAGCACACGCACGTCTGCCTCCACTTCGCCCATGGCGAGGTGCATTTTGTCGATCCCAGGCGGTTTGGCGGGCTGATATGGCTCGGCGACGATCTGTCGGATGGCAACCTCGGCCCGGAACCGCTGGAGATTCGCCCCGCGGAGCTCGCCCGGCGACTGGAGCGGACCCGGCGGTCCATCAAGACGGCCCTGCTCGATCAGCGACTGATCGCCGGCCCCGGGAACATCTACGTCGACGAAGCCCTCTTTCTCGCCGGTATCCACCCCACGCTACCCGCCGACGCACTCTCGCGGGAGCAGGTGGGACGCCTGTGCCGCGGAATCAAGGCCACGCTCCGCAAGGCGATCCGCCACCGGGGCAGCACGCTGCGAGACTACGTTGACGCCGACGGCCGCGCCGGTGACTTCCGGCGGCTGCATCAGGTTTACGGTCGCGAGGGCAAGCATTGTAACCGATGCGGGAAATCGATCGTCCGCATCGTGCTGGGTGGCCGCTCAACGCACTTCTGCCCAAGGTGCCAACCCTGGCGCGCCCAGCGCGGTCGCGCCCAGGTCACCCACCTGCGTTCGATCGCCACGACAAAGCCCCGCCACTGAAGTGGCGGGGCATCGATAGGCCTGCCTCTGCATGCTCATGCCGCGCCGGCCAGCATCGTGTCGCGCAGCTTTCCGATCGCTTCGTGCTCGATCTGGCGCACCCGCTCGCGCGTCAGTCCGACCCGTTTGCCGATCTCCTTGAGCGTCAGCGGATCCTCACCCGCAAGGCCGAACCGCAGCCTCAGGATCGTGGCCGCGCGGTCGTCGATCTCCTGAAGCAGCTCATGCATCTGCTCCAGGTTGTTGAAGTTCATCACTTCTTCATCCGGACGCGGGTTGTTGATGTCCGCAACCACGTCGCTGATCGAAAGCTCGTCCCCGTCGTCGCCGATCCCGCCGTTGAACTGCGTCGGGGAGTGATACGCCTTTACCGCCTGCTTGATGATCCCCAGCTTCTTGGCGCTCACCTGCAGGTGCTTGCGAAGCTGCTCATCCGTGGGTGGATGGCCCGTCTCGTCCGCCAGGTCGCGCATGGCCCGCCTGAACTTGGTCATCAGCTCGACCATGTAGGCGGGAATGTGAATCGGCTGGACGCCGTTGATCAGCGCACGCTTGATCGCCTGCTTGATCCACCAGCTTGCGTAGGTGCTGAAGCGGGCCCCGTTCTCAGGATCGAACCCCTCGACCGCCTTCAGCAGCCCGATGTTCCCCTCCTCGATCAGGTCCATCAGCGACAGCCCGCGGTTCGCGTAATGCTTGGCGATATTTACCACCAGCCGAAGGTTCGAGCGAACCATCCTCTCGCGGGCCGCCATGTCCTGCTGGTGGATGATCCGACGCGCCAGCATCTTCTCCTCGCCGGCGGTCAGGAGCGGACTCTCGTTGATCTGCCTCAGGTAAAGCTGAAGCGGAGTCTGGATCTTGGTCTGAACCCTTGCTCCCATAATTTCTCGCTCTCCGGAAGGCACCAGGCATCAGTTCAGATCCCTTCCGGCTTGCCGCCAGAGGGGGTCTGCTGACACATCGGCCCTTTCGGGGGGCGACTTGGGGACAAGGGCACACCCAGCCCAGGGCCCGAAAACCGGGCGGGGAGGAGAAACGGCCAGGAGTGAGCCGAGCCTGCCTAGGGCTGGCCGCCGCTGGCCGGCTGGAACTGATAATCGCGCAGATCGATGATAAATCGTGTGCCGGAGCCCAATGCGCTCTGAACCTCCAGCTTTGCCCCCAGCAGGTCCGCCGCGTGCTTGGCGATGAACAGGCCCAGCCCCGTGCCCGGCCGGCCGGTGTCCAGCCCGCGGACAAATGGCTCGAAGAGCCGCTCCTTCAACTCATTGGTCATGCCCGGGCCCTGGTCGCTAACCTCGATCCGGCAGACGTCGGTCACACCCCCGGACCCCGCCGCGCGGCTGGCCTTCAGGCTGATCGGCTCGTTTCCGCCGTATTTGACGCAGTTGCTCAGCATGTTCTGGATCACGAGCGTGAGCATCTCGCGATCCGTCATCAGGCGCAGCCCATCCCCCTCGACCTCCACGCTGATGCGCTTCTCGATCCCGCGGTTCTGCCGGTCGATGGCGCGGCGCTGCTCGTGCAGGAACTCAGCCACATCCACCGTCTGCAGCGAAACCTCGACCCGCCCTTGACGCAGCCGCTCGGCCTGCAGGAACCGGTCCATCGTGCTCACCAGGTCCAGCATGCTCTGCCGCATCGCGTCCAGATCCCCGATGCTCTCGGCGAAACGTGGGTCGGTCTGCAGATCACGCCGCAGCACCTCGATCATCAGCATCGCCCCGTTCAGGTTGCCCCGCAGATCGTGGCTCAGGAACGTCAGGTACTTGGCCATCGCCTCCGTTTCGCTCTCCAGGCGGCGTCGCTGCTGGGACACGAAAATGGCCGCCGCCTCCCGGATGGAAAGGTCGATCGCAGCGTGCAGCCGGGCCGACTCGTCAACGGTCAACTCCCGCCCCATGGCTCCCGCCAGAGCGGCGGGCATTGCCTCGCGCAGGAGTTGGTATTCGAGGAGCATCTGGTCTAACTTCAGGTCCTGCTGCTCGCGGTGAACGGCGTGCTCGCGGGCCTTGTCCGCCAGGAGCCCGACGGCGGGCAGCCCCTCGGCCATGACCTTCGCAACCCGGTCCAGCACCGCGGGAAGGGCGTCCTGGAGGTAGAACCGGGGACGACCCTGAAGCTCCGGAACCTCCTTGCGGAGCCGCTGAAGCGTGATGTCCAGCACCTGCGGCATCACACGGCGCAGCGCCGCCGCCGTCTCCGCGAAGGGTTCGGTGGTAATCCGCATCAGAAGCTGCCCGCGGGGTTGATGCATGGGTAGACACATGTCTGCCGCCGTGCGGCAGTCGCCTCAGGGATGCGTCATGTCGGTCCGTTGCCCGGTCGCGGAAGGCGTGCGCTACCCCTCCGCCCTATCTGCTACACCACGGCAGCATGTCACCACATCTTACGTTGGAATTCAAGACAGTTTGACCTCCGTCTATGACAAAATTGCAGCAAGGTTTTGCAAAGCCCGGAGCCGAAGGCCCCTCCGCATGCCCTTGGACCGACCATCGTCACTTACCTATACTCACCGCCCGGCTGGACACGTCTGGCCCGAGGGACCGATGTATCTGCATACCACCCCTGTGCGGGGGCGGCACAGCACCCCATTTTTCAACCCCTGTTGCGAGCCGGCCCTCGTTCAAACGCCGACCGCCCTACCCGTCTGAAGCTCTCTAATGGTCGACTACAACCTTCTTTCTGAACTCCCCGACTTCGACAGCGACGTGGATGTCGCCGTCATCGACGCCCTGGGCGACGCCGCCGACAGCCTGGACCAGCTCATCCGGGGCGATGAGGTCCACGATTTCCGCGCCAACAGCATCATCAAGGGCAAGGTCACCGGCCGGGCCGGTGACGATTTTGTCGTCGAGCTGGGCCTTAAGTCCGAAGGCATCCTCGAGCGCGGCGAATTTGATGATCCCGATAACGTGAAGATCGGCGATCCCGTCAGCGTCCTGCTGGAAGACGTCGAGAGCGATTCCGGGTTGGTGAAGATCAGCAA
>JBGTBZ010000557.1:0-5517 GCA_041749155.1 Phycisphaerae bacterium | reverse complement strand
CCGTCATAGTTACGGCCGCCGTTTACCGGTGCTTCAGTCGCTAGCGTGAACCAGCTTCCTTAACATTCCGGCACCGAGCAGGCGTCACTCTGTATACGTCCACTTGCGTGTTAGCACAGAGCTGTGTTTTTGATAAACAGTCGCCAGATCCGCTTCCTGCGCCCGCTTCTAAAAGAAGACGGGGCCCCTTATCCCGAAGTTACGGGGCTAAATTGCCTAGTTCCTTAACCGCAGTTCTCTCGAGCGCCTTAGGATACTCTCCTCGCCTACCTGTGTCAGTTTTAGTACGGACAACGGTTTCGTCCCCATCACGCTCTTCTCGACCGCCGATCCGCCGGCTTCGGGATCAAAACGCCCTCGGCCTTGCGGCACGCCCACGACTAACCGGGCGACCGACCTCACAGCGGTACACGTGATGGCTCAACCTACACCGTCGGTGCAGGAATATTAACCTGCTGTGCATCGTCTACGCCTTTCGGCCTCGACTAAGCTCCCGACTAACCCTGGGCGGATTTACCTTCCCCAGGAAACCTTAGGCTTTCGGCGTGCAGGATTTTCACCTGCATTATCGTTACTCATACCGGCATTCTCGCTTGCACACGCTCCAACGCTCCTCACGGTACGTCTTCTTCGCGGAGTGCAACGCTCTCCTACCGAACCAATAAATTGGTTCCCGCCGCTTCGGTATTTCGCTTATTCCCGATCATTTGCGGCGCCTCTCTGCTCGACCAGTAAGCTATTACGCACTTTTTAAATGGTGGCTGCTTCTAAGCCAACATCCTGGTTGTCACAGCAGAAAGACTTCCTTTCGAACTG
This sequence comes from Phycisphaerae bacterium, assembly GCA_041749155.1. Classification (GTDB taxonomy): domain Bacteria; phylum Planctomycetota; class Phycisphaerae; order Tepidisphaerales; family Tepidisphaeraceae; genus JAEZED01. The sequence continues at coordinate 4,701 of JBGTBZ010000557.1, read as the reverse complement.
AGCGAAATTTAGGGACCTTAGCGGGCGGTCAGGGTTGTTTCCCTTTTGACCGTCAAGATTATCCCCAACGGACTCACTCCCGAGATAGTCATCCAGGTATTCGGAGTTTGGTAGGGATGGGTACCCGTGAGGGCCCCATTCCCTTTCAGTAGCTCTACCCCCTGGATGTAGTGGCTCGAGGCTGCCCCTAAAGGCATTTCGGAGAGAACCAGATATATCCCCGTTTGATTACACTTTCAGTCCTCCCCACAGCTCATGCCAAAGCTTTTCAACGCTTAAGACTTCGGGCTTTCTGCACCTGTTACGGTGCATGCACCCTGGCCATGGGTAGATCACGGGGTTTCGGGTCGCAGGCACACGACTAATCGCCATCTTAAGACTCGCTTTCGCTTCGGCTCCGGAGCTCAAGCTCCTTAGCCTCGCCGCATACCTGCAGTCGCCGGTCCATTATGCAAAAGGTACGCCGTCACCCGTGCCTTGCGGCATAGGGCTCCGACTGCTTGTAAGTGCATGGTTTCAGGTACTTTTCACTCGGCTAACAGCCTTGCTTTTCACCTTTCAATCACTTTACTTCTTTACTATCGGTCACTGAGGAATATTTAGCCTTGGGTGGTGGTCCACCCGGATTCACACGGAGTTCCACGAGCTCCGTGCTACTCTGGTACGTCTCGCAACGGGGAGTCAACTCTTTCGCATACGGGGGTATCACCCTCTCTGCCGCGCCATTCAAACGCTTCTGCTAAGTTGACCTTTGTAACCCCTTGAGACGCCCGCAACCCCGGGACGAATCCCGGTTTGGGCTAGGTCCGCGTTCGCTCGCCGCTACTTGCGGAATCGAGGTTTCTTTCTCTTCCTGCGGGTACTTAGATGTTTCAGTTCCCCGCGTTCGCTTCCGACACCTATGCATTCAGTGCCGGATGACCGGTGTCACCACCGGACCGGTTTCCCGATTCGGAAATCCGTGGGTCATACGCTCGGTTGCCAGCTAACCACGGCTTATCGCAGGCTCCAACGTCCTTCGTCGCTTCTCAGTGCCAAGGCATCCACCATGCACCCTTAGTAGCTTGACCACATCTATCGATCCTCGTCCGGCTTCCGGGCCGTGAAACCCGCAAGCCCAGCAGTGTCCTGTCCTGCCGACGCTCCTGCCCGCATACTCCTCGCGAAAAACACGACGCTCGGAAACGGGCGGACCAACTCTGTGGCATCGCCGAAAAGGTGCTTTAGCAACCGGCCGGGATGAGCCCGCTGCAAGCAGCGCACTCAAACGCACCAGGCCACCTGGCCTGCTGCGCCGGAAAGACCATCAAATCAGTCTTCGCCGGCCGGTTCGCACGGTTGCGACCTGACCTCCGGGCGGGGGCGCCCGAAAGGCATGCCGCAACATTACCTTTGATTGAACCTCATATTCACTTGTCAAAGATCTCGCTTCCGAACAGGTCGGAATCGTCCGCCGAACGCGGATGGGGGTCCTGGTGATACGCCAGAAGCCGCACTCGAGTTCGGGCAGCGTTCGGATTTTTCTTTCGCTTCCAGCCTGCGGTCGCCGTTTCGGCGTTTCGTCAGGTGGGTCGGGCATCGTAGCACCCACCCAACCCCCGTCAAGCAACCCCAGCGATTTTCGGCTGCGAGGCCCCCCTTGCTTCAATCCCGAGCGCATTCCAGCCCCTCAGGCCTCGCCGTTTCAGCGACGAGGGTCAAGTCCTCTCAAAACTGCCCCAGAAACCGCACATCGTTCTCCACGAAGTGCCGGATATCTCGCACGCCGTACTTGCGCATGGCGATTCGCTCAATCCCGAACCCAAAGGCCCAGCCGCTGTACTCCTCCGGGTCGATTCCGCAGGTCGCCAACACCTTGGGATGGACCATTCCGCAGCCGCCCAGTTCGATCCAGCGGCCCTGATCCTCGAAGAATACGTCGCACTCCCCCGATGGTTCGGTGAAGGGGAAGAAGCTGGGCCTGAACCTAACCCTCGTGCTTGGGCCGAAATACGCGTGAACGAACTGCAGGACCGTGCTCTTAAGGTCCACCATTGTGATCCCCCGGTCGACCACCAGGGCCTCGAGCTGGTGAAACATCGACAGGTGTGTCGCATCGTGCTCGTCTGGCCGGTACACCCGCCCTGGCACCACCACGCGGATCGGCGGCTTCTGCCGCTGCATCACTCGGATCTGGACGGTGCTGGTTTGCGTTCGAAGGAGACTTAGCCCTTCCGGACTGCTGGAGGAGCACTCGATGTAGAAATTATCCGCCGGATCCCGGGCCGGGTGGCTCTCGGGGATGTTCAGGGCGACGAAGTTGTGGAACTCGTCCTCCAGCTCCGGACCGCTGGCGACCGTAAATCCCATCCTGCCAAAGAGTTCCGTGAGCTCGTCCGCCGTCTTGAGGATTGGGTGGCGGTTGCCGAGCTGGGGGCGGACGCCCGGCTCGGTCACATCGATCCCCTGCTCCTCCTTTGCGCCGGCCTGCAGGGCCTTCCGGGCGGCCTCGAAGGCCTGAGTCAGCTCCGCCTGCAGGGCGTTGACGGCCTGCCCGAAGGCCCGCCGCTGTTCCGCCGGCAGGTTCCCCAGCAGCTTCATGAGGCCCTTTACCTGCCCCTTGGTGCCGAGATAGCGGATGCGGAACTGTTCCAGAGCCTCAGCGCTGGTGGCTCCTGACAGCTCCCCCTGCGCCTGGGCTCGGACCGCCGACGCCTGTTCGAGCGGCGAGGCGGCGCCCGCGCCGCCGGATGATGGACTGCGATGTGACACGGCGGCGAGACAGTATCATGCGATCCGCCGGCCGTCTGCAACCCGCTCGATGACGCCATTACTTCAAAGGGGCGCCCATGGACCTCTCGAAGCTGCCGAAGATGTCCGACACCCGCCAGGCCGAGACCGATCGCCAGCGCCAGGCGGCGGAGCTGCAGGCCGACCAGCCGCAGCCCCCGGCGCCGCCAGTGGCGGACTACCAGTCCGCCCGGGTCGTCGCCATGGAAGCCGGCAGCGGCGGCGGGTGGATCAGCATCGTCGTCGGCGTCCTGCTGATCCTCTTTCAACCGCGGTTCTGGCAGTGGGTGGCGCACAAGCTGTTTGGCAGCAGCTTCACATGGACATTCAGCGATGTCGACGGTTCTCCCCTGCCCTATGAGAAAACCGTCTTCTTCCCCGGCGACCTGGCCGTGTCGCTCTTTGCGATGGCCCTGGTAGTTGAAGGTATCGTTCAATTGATTGCCCCACGCTCCCGACCAGCGATCTGGTTCTCACTGCTGATCGTCGGCGCTGCGACGGCGTTAAACCTGTTGTTCCTCGGCTACATGCTGGCGCGGGGCCAGGGCCTTCAGCTCTTCTCGGCGATCGCCGTGGTGATCGGCATCTTCATGGTCGTGCAGCAATGGCAGATGCTCTTCGGCCCACGCCGAAGGTACCTGATCGTTGAAGAGCAGTGAGATCGCTACTCCGCCGGCTGCGTCGATGGCTGCGTTGCCGGCTGCGTGGTAGGCGTAAGCAGCGGCGCCCACTCATCGTCCCCCGCGGCGGCGGAGGCGGCGTGCAGGACAACCAGGCAGCTCACGACCTCCTCGGCCCAGCCATCCACGCCCTCGGCGCGACGGGCCGAGAGGTTGGCAACGCGAATGGAGTCGGTGGCCGCCGTATGCTGGGTCGTGGGCTCCGTCGTGGGATCGGCTGCCGCCGCCACCAGCTCGCGAAGCCGCGCCTGCACGTCGACCGCAGAGATGCCCGCCGCGTGAATCTCGCCCCAGGCGCCGGCATCGATCATGCCCCGGCCATCGACGGCGGTATGCAGCCAGGAGCCGTCGGGAAGCTCAATCTGGATGATGTCCCCCGGCGCAAGCGGCTCACGGTCAAGGTAGATGAGCTGCACCGCCTCGCGGGTGCGCTGCCCGGGGGCCGCAGGCTCCGCCGCGTGCGCGACCTGAACCTGTGAATCGATCTGGAAGTTGCGCAGGAGCGTCGTCTGAAGCTCCTGGGCCAGGTCCGTCGTCAGTTTGCCCAGGACGTCGAGCCGCCCGAGCCCGATCTCGCCGAAATCGGCGTAGCCATCGGCCGTGACATCCACGTGGATGCTCATTTCACGGCCGATCTCCGGCATGCCGGGAGGGAACGACTCAGGAGGCTCGCCGTTGCGGGTCACGACGACGCTCAGGCGGTCTTCGGAGATAATGGGGCCGGAGGCCGGCGGGTCGGCAGCGTCCTGCGTGGTGGGATCACCTCCGCGCGGCTCGCGGCGCGAGGCAAAACCGGCGGGCGTCTGGGCGATGGCCTCGCCTTCTCCGGTGAGTTCGCTGGTGAGGGCCCCCACCTGCTGAAGCGAGATCTTCTCGATGATGTAGACGTAGATCGCCTGGTCATCGCCGACATCCAGCCGCGACCGCAAGTCCTCCGGCAGATCCGCCACGGCGACTCGCTGCGCGTCGAAGGGAAGGTCCTGCCCCGCCAGAAACTGCGAAACCGCCCCGCTGGCCTGCGGAATGCTCCCGACATTCGCCGAAATCAGAACCGCGTCCGCCGCATTGCCCGGCAGGCGCAGCCGCGGTGCATTGACCGGGGGCTGATCGTTCGTGGGCTCCTGCGGCGGGTTGACATCGATCCCGTCGCCCCCGGCGAGCGGGTTGACCGGCGGCTGCGGATCGCCATCGCCTTCATCGACGGAGTCTTCCGTGCCGGTGACGGGAGCTGGTATCTCAGCAATCGAGTCGC
>JBGTBZ010000556.1:0-9649 GCA_041749155.1 Phycisphaerae bacterium | reverse complement strand
TGGCGGACCGGGAGCTCACGATCGGATCGCCCCGCCGGCTTCTGACGGCGCTGGGTTTGTTCGCGGCGGCGCTGGTTGCCATCATCACCGGGTACCTGCCGCTGACCATCGCCCTCACGGCGGCGGCCCTTGGAATGGTCGTGGGAAATGTGATCAATCTCCGGCAGGCCTACGGGGCGATCAACTGGCCGATCATCGTGCTGCTGGGGGCGATGTTGCCGGTGGGGCTGGCATTCGATTCCTCGGGCGCCGCCCGACGGCTGGCGAACGGATTGTTGGCGCTGGCGGGCGATTGGCCGCCGGCTGCGAGCCTGGCGGTGCTGCTGGCGGTGGCAATGCTGTTGTCGGCCGTGGTCAACACTTCACCGACTACTTCCGGCTTGGCGTTCCGATGAGCCTGCTGGTCTTCGCGGTGGGGCTTCCCCTGATCCTTTGGATCTGGCCGCTCTGAGGAAACCTCGCAAAAAGCAGGATCCCGGCCTCGGGAGGCCGGGATTCAATACACCCTGCAGGGCTCGAACCTGCAACCTGCGGTTCCGTAGACCGCCGCTCTATCCAATTGAGCTAAGGGTGCGCGACTTCAAATATTGCCGGCGGGGCCGACGCGGGGTCATTCTTGAGGAGGTACGGGGGAGCGTCAAGCCGGGTTCGGCGGGGCTGGGGCTCAGAAATCGCGCCTGGTGAAGATCCAGCAGGCGATGGCCAGCAGAACGACCTCGAAAGCGACGCTGGTGCCGATGGACCACCAGGCGGAGCGATTGACGTAGCTGGACTCGGTCTGCTCCGCTGCCGTCGATGACTGTTCGGCACGGCGGCGGGCCTCCTCGATGTCCCTGTCGCGGGCCGCGGCACGCTCGGCGGCCTGGTCGGACTGGACCTGCGTCAGCTCATCGCGCCACGCGTTGAGCTCCGCCGAGTCGATGAGCTTCCTCTGAAGCACGGCCATGGTCTCGGCGGTCTTGGGGAGCGGGGCCTTGACCGCCAGCACCCACCAGTGCGCCCTCCGCCAGGACTCGAGCGATGCCTCGGCGGCGGCGAATTCGGACCTGGAGGCGTCAAGGCCGGCCTCTGCCGTCTTATAACCCGTGTTCTGGTCGCGCTGCTCGGGCGACATGGAGCCGAATCGCGCCATGAGCGCCTGGTTGAACTCGACTGATCGCTGCGCCGAATCCCGCCGCACCTCCTGGAGCTGCACCGCGCTCAGGATCCCCTGGTCGGCGGCGTCCACGGCGAAGATCACCAGCATCCACATCAGAAGCGTCACGAGAATGGCTGCCACGGTGCTGCCGGTCAGCAGGCCGATGATGACCGCGATGGCGAACAGGTAGCTGTAGAGCAGCGTTACCAGCGGCACAGCCCAGAAGAGTCCTGGCAGCCACTCTCCCCCGCGGATGCCAATGACAAGGAACGCCGCCAGGCAGAAACAGACCGTCTGGAGGGCCACGAACATCAGCCCGAGGATGTACTTGGTCAGCAGCAGCCGCACGCGCCCCAGCGGCTTGGAAAGGTACAGGTCGATGCTGCCGTCGCTGATGAGCTCCGGGATCATGCCCGCCGTGCTGACCAAAGCCAGGATGATCGCGGCCCAGGCAAGCCAGATGCTGATGCCGAAGTTCAGGAAGACCAGCTTGTAGAAGGCGGCGGGACTGATCAGGTTGCTGTTGAAGACCTCCCCGGCGAACTCGTCGAACCAGAGAACCTTCAGCCCGTTGGGGTTGATCCCCACGAGCGAAAAGCTCGCCGCCACCAGGGTCGAGAGGATCAGGGTGATCCAGAACAGCTTGCGCGACTGGATCTGCCGGTAGGCGTCGATCGTCAGCGCCCACGACTGCGACAGCACCAGCGCGGGCCCGTGCAGCCGCGGCGGAGCGGTGCGGTAGTCGAGGATGGGCTCGGGCGCGGTGGTCATCGGCTAGTGAGGGCGAGAGGGTCCCGGGGACTGCATGCTCGTGGCCGGGGCGGCGCCGATCGTGTTGAAGAACAGCTCCTCCAAGGTCGGCCGCACCGGCGTGAAGCGGCGGACCAGGATCCCTGCATGCCGCACGGCATCCAGCGCCGCCGTCGCGGGAGCGAGGTCAAGGCTCTCCAGCCGCAGGATTCGTGTAAAGGGGTCGTAGCTGATGCGCGTAGGATCGCCGTTCAGTGCCAGCTTTCCCTGCGCCGCGAACGGCGAGAGCCCTGTTCCAGGCGTAGGCACGCGCGGGAAGCTGCGATAATCCAGAGTCGGCACGGGCCGCCCCGCCGCGGCCGCGGACCGGCTCTCATCGGGCAGGGGTGGGGGAAGCTGGCCCTCCCATTCGATGCCCAGCTTCTGTCCCAAGTCCGGCACGGCCAGGGGCTCAACCAGCTCGATCTCATAGCGCTCGCTGCCCAGGGCCAGCTCATCGATCGTCCCCTGGCGGGCCACCACGCCGTTGACCAGGATCGCCACTCGGTCGCAGATCAGCTCAAGTTCGCCCAGGAGGTGCGAGTTCACAAAGACACTGGCCCCCTCGCGGCGGACATCCAGCAGCACATCGCGTATGTCGCGCCGGGCCAGGGGGTCCACGCCGTCGGTCGGCTCATCCAGGATGATCAGTTCCGGGGCCGCGGCCAGCGCCTGCGCCAGACCGACCCGCTGCCGCATCCCCTTGGAGTATGTATTCACCCGTCGGTCGGCGGCGTCGGTCATACCGACGCGGTCCAGCAGCGCCGCCGCCCGCTGCTTGCGGTCGCGCCGTCCGACACCCTGCAGGGCGCTGAAGAACTCCACGATCTGCCGGCCTGTCAGGTACGGCGGGAAGCGATGCTGCTCGGGAAGATAGCCCACGCGGGTCATCGTGCGCCGCCCGCCCACGGGCGCGCCAAGCAGTTGCCCCTCCAGCGACGTGGGCCGCACAAGACCCAGCAGGATCTTCACCAGCGTGCTCTTGCCCGCGCCATTTGGCCCCAGCAGGCCGAAGATCTCCCCGCGGTAGACCGACAGGTCCACGCCGGCCAGGGCCCGTACGCCCTTCTTGCCGAAGACCGAGGAGATGGCGCCGGGCTTGAAGACCTTGCTGACGTTGCGCACGTCCACGGCCCGCTCCGCCGCGCTGGCGGAAGGGGCGGAGAATGCGGACTTTGGCGCGCCAGGCGTCATTGAGATCGGGCCGCGGGAGAAGTCTGGACGGGCGTGACCGGTTAACGCCCGGCGATTGACGAATCGCGTATCCGAAGGATCACCCCGCCCGAGCGGCAGGGTTGCAGCCGATCGTGCATCGCAGACTCAGGACTCGGCACCGACCGCGGATACTGAAGGCATACCCGGGTCAACGACACGGGCGGCCACCGGCTGCGGCAATGCCTCGACCGGGGCCACGCGCTCGATCTTTGCCCTCCGAAGCGGCCGGGCCCGGCCGTTCACCGGCACCGGCGCCTCCGCCAGTGTCAGCAGGTTCATGCCGAACATGAAGCGGCGATGCGACGTCGGCTCGAAGCCGGCATCGGTCAGGTGCTCGTCAACCTGCCGGCGGGTCAGGCCGTAGACCTCCCCGGGCTGCATGCCGCGCTCGATCTGGTCGGCATCCCAGGGCCGGCGAACCTGGTGCCACGCCCAGGAGAGCCGCGGGGGGAGCATAGTGACGATCACGGTGCCGCCCGGCCTGATGAGCCGGCGGCACTCCCGCAGGACCTCGCGGCGATTGGGGATGTGATTCAGGGAGGCGACGAAGGCAATGGTATCGAAGCTGGCATCGTCGTAGGGCAGGTCGGAGGAGTCCTCCACGAGCAGGTCGGCGCCCGGCCAGTCAAAAACGTCGATCCCGACACTGGCGCCAGCGGACGGCTCCTCGGACTCGTGCCGGTAGCGCAGCAGAAGCTCGTTGGTACCGCAGCCCACGTCCAGCACGCGCCCGCGCAGGTGGGGGAGGACTGCTGCAATCCGCCAATGCATCAGCCGTTGTCCGAAGCGGTCCTTCATAGCGAGAGTGAGGGATACAAGTCAGGCGAACAAAAGGTCTTAGGTCGCGGGGATCTCGTCGATGCGTCGGCCTTCCTGGCACCCGCGGCGATCCTAGCCGAAAGGGCATGCAGGGCCAACCGGCACTTTGAGGGGGCGAATTCGTCGAAGATCACCCCTACCTGCCGTTGGACACGCCCGCGGCGCTGTGGGACGGCTGCTCGTCGGCCTCCAGAGCCTCTTCCTCCCCGGAATCCTCTTCGTATCCGCCGGAGGTGCTGCGATCCAGCGTCCCGGCGGGCACCAGCCGCGACGGACGCACCCGCGTCAGGCCGCTCTTGCCGTTGACGGCCGCCACCACGCCATTACGCCGGCCCGAAAGCCCCGCGGGAGCCTCCTCGGCGGGGATTTGGCCCATGCCGTAGATCCGCCGGCGGGCGAGATAAAGCAGTTCCTCGGTAATGCGGCGGTGCCGGGCCATCATGTCGGCCAGGAGGGCCAGGACGCCCATTACAAACGCGAGGGTGACGAGCACGCCGCTGACGGTGATCAGACTCTGGAAGGGATGTGTTTTCTTGATCGCAATGTAGTTGGCCACAACGGGGCTGATCACCAGCAGCGCGGCCAGGAAGAGAACGGCGCCGATGATGCCGAAAAACTTCAGCGGGCGGATGTCGCGCATGGCCCGCAGGATGATGGGGGCGGTGTTGGTCGCGTATTTCCAGATGCTGCCGGCCACGCGGCTCTGGCCATGCTCGCGGACGCCGCGCACCCGCAGGGGCATCTCGATGATCCGCAGCCCCTTGGCGAACAGATCGATGAAGCACTCCTGCGTGTAGGTGTACTTCCCGAAGAGCGTCAGGCGGTAGAGGGCCTCGCGGTTGAAGGCGCGAAAGCCGCAGGAGACGTCGGTGAACCGCGTGCCGCCGCAGATGGAGTTGACTATCTTAACGACCGCCCAGTTGCCCCAGTACTTCACGCGGGGCATCACCGGGTGCAGGTCGCTGCTCTTGAAGCGGCTGCAGGTGACGAAATCCGCCTCGTCGGCCAGCAGCGGCTCGACCAGCAGGGCGATGTCCGCCGGGTCGAACTGGCCGTCACCGTCGATATTGACGACGATGTCGGCCCCACGATGCATGGCCTGCTCGATCCCCGTCTGAAAGACCTTGCCGAGGCCAGGCCGACCCTGGACGGGGATGACCACCGCCCCCGCCTCGCGCGCTGCCGCGGCCGTGCCGTCCGTGGACTCGTCGTCAAGGACCAGCACCTCGACGTCGCGAACGCCGGGGATGTCTCGTGGCACGCCGGAGACGACGCGCGCGATCGTTTTCTCCTCGTCCTGCGCGGGGATCGTGACGATCAGCTTCATCGTCGATAGGTCCTTTGCGGGAGCGGGTAGCGGGAGGCAGGGGTGAAGCAGGCGGCGGCGGTGGGCCAGGCCGCGAGGCCTCCTACCGCACGGACCGTATCACGGGATGTAACCAGGTTCGGGTCAGGCCCCTCTCGACGGTCGCATTAGACACTGCTTTGCAACTTCCATGCCGGGCAGAACGGATGGTATCACCCGCCCCAAGGCGCGACAACTGCCGTTCTGTGTGGAGGTTAGACGATCCCCGCCGCCCAAGGTTTCAGCGGTTTCGACTGAGGAAGGCTGCAAGATGGCGCCCTAGGGGCGGGTGGTCGGCGCCGTCGAGGGCCGCCGGGCGCGGGCGGCATCAAGCGCTTCCCGGTAGATCGGCTTCAACGGCTCGTTGGTGAGCGAGAGCCCCCCGGCGGCCTCGAGGGTGATGGTGTAGAGCTTATCGGGGCTGAGGATGCCCGAGACCGTTTCCCACTGCGCCACGCGCACCCCGCGCCGGCGGGCATACTCGGTGTCCGCGGCAAGATTCCAGAAATCCTTCCATAGATCCTGCTCGAACTGCGTCTTCCGCGGATCGACGCCGCGGTAGATGCGCGGGATGCGGCCCGGCTCATCGACCGGCTCGCCCTGCTCCGGGGCCGTTGCGCTGCCGTAGACGCTGGTGAACAGCGCCAGGCTCTTGCCGCGTAGCGGGTCCCCCTCGCGCACGAAATGCCGTTCGAACTTGACGACCTGCGACTCGAAATGCACCCGGTCCCCAACCACCTCGAAACGCTTGGGCGCCAGCGCCTCGCCGTTGCGGCCATGCTCCACGAACAGCAGCACCGTCTGGAGCTGGCCGTCGGCGCCGCGCGTCTGCTCCGTGACCAGGATGTCCGCCACGCGGCGATCCGCCTGGAGCCGAACCGCGATGTTTTCCAGCGTTTCGATCTGCCGGGCCTGCTCCTCGATGATCCGGTCCCGCTCATCGAAGCGCATGTAGAGGAACAAGCCGCCTGCCGCCACGACTGTGGCCACGGCCAAGACTGCGAGCCTGACAATTGCTGCTGCCATTCGCTTATCTGCATCGGCATCCGGCTTCCCGCCCGGGAAACGCCCCGGCGGCCGATAATCGACCTTAACAGCCTTACGTCAAAGCGAAGAGGCCCGTTCTGCCGCCTCGGCACACGCCCTCAACAGGTCACGCACCGCCGCGGCCGGGTTTTCGCTCATCGTCACCGCACTGGCCACCGCCAAGCCGGTGACACCGGACCGCCAGACCTGTGCCGCGTTCGCCATAGTGATGCCGGCGATGGCGAAAGTCGGAAGCAGCCCCGAAGCCGCAGCAGCCTGGGCGAATGGCAGGCCGGGAAGACCATTGGCCATCTCGGGGCGCGGCTTCGTCGAACTGGCAAAGATCGGGCCAACGCCGGCGTAGTCGGCCCCCGCCAGCTTCGCCTGCCGCAATTGTTCGATATTGTGCGTGCTGACGCCCAGGATCGTCCGCGAACCCACGAGCCGCCGCACGTCCGCGGCGGGAACGTCGGTTTGGCCGACGTGTACGCCGTCGGCGCCAGCCGCGATCGCGATGTCGGGCCGATCGTTCACGATCAGGAGCACGCCGTGATCGTGGCAAAGCTCGCGCAGCCGCCGTGCGCGGCCGAGCAACTCGGCCGGAGGCAATTCCGGCTCGCGAAGCTGGATAAGGCTCGTCCCACCCGCGATGGCCTGGCGTGCGGTGTCGAACCAGTGATTGCGGCAGGCCGATCCGGTGATCAGGACGTAGATGCACGGCCGGTGGATGGTGCTGGCTGGCCGCAGGGTCAGGGCGACGCGGGCCTCGATGTTGTAGAAGGCGTATCGCACCTGCTCAACGCTTCGCGCCGCGGCGGTGTCGGTGATCTTCAGGAGCTCCTCGATGACCCTGGCGGCTTCCCCGAAGCGTTTGCCCGCGGCGACTACGGTGGCGGCGAGGTCCTGTCGGTCGGCCCCCGCGGGCGTGGAAATGGCGGTCCCGACGTCGCCGGGGGTGTCGCGATGGAGGATGGCCTTCTGCGCCAGGACCGCGGTGGCGGCGGCCAGGTCGTGGCGTAAGGTCTTGATCTGCCCGGAGATGTGAGGATCATCGAGGGCGAAGCGGGCGTAGTCTTCGACCATTCTCAGCGCTTCGCGGGCGCGGTTGAGGTTGGCATCGAGGATGCGCAGGGCGTCGCGGGTCATTGATGGCCGGCGGCAAGGCTCATGAGAAGCAGAGGTTACGGCCGATAACCAGCGTACGCCGCCGCAGCCTCGCGGACGGGCGAGATGGCACCGACCCCGTGGACCGCGTCAAGATGTCAACACCGTTAGCCAGCCGTAAACATTTGCACCGCAAGGGATTGCGCTCCGTGAAGGCCGCCGTTCGCCGCCGGGGGTCGAGTGGGGCGCAAACAATCGGCAGGATCGGTCCCAGCCTCTACAATGCCGCCCGCGTGCCGGAAACCAACCAGATCATCCAGGGGGATTGCGTTCAGATTCTCGAGCAGGGCCCCGAGGGCTGGGTCGACCTCGTGTTCGCCGACCCGCCGTTCAACATCGGCTACCTCTACGACGGTTACCAGGACGACCAGCCGGCGGAGCAGTACGTGAAGTGGTCGAACCGCTGGATGAGCGCTGTGCACCGGGCCCTCTCGCCCACCGGCAGCTTCTTCCTGGCGATCGGCGACGATTACGTGGCGGAGCTTTGCGTCGAGGCCAAGAAGATTGGCTTCAATTTGCGCAACTGGATCATCTGGCACTACACCTTCGGCCAACAGCCCAAGGCGAAGTTTGCGCGCAGCCACACGCACATCCTGTACTTCACAAAGAGCGAGAAGGACTTCACGTTCAACGCCGACGCCGTGCGCGTAAAAAGCGCGCGGCAGACCGTGTACAAGGACACGCGGGCCAACAAGAAGGGCAAGCTGCCGGATGACACCTGGTTCCTGCGCCCGCAGGAGGCCCAGGCGCACAGCCCGCTGTTCGGGGAGCTCGATGACGTCTGGTGCGAATCGCGCGTCTGCGGCACGTTCAAGGAGCGCGAGGGGTGGCATGGCTGCCAGATGCCCCTGGCCATCCTCGACCGCATCATCAAGGCCGCCAGCAACCCGGGCGATGTCGTGCTCGATCCGTTCAACGGCAGCGGCACCACCGTGCTCTCGGCGGCGCTGCTGGGGCGGCGTTACGTCGGGCTGGAATTGAACGGCGACTACGTGGAGATGGCCCGCCGGCGTCTGGAGCACGCCCTGGAGAAGGTGGGTGAGGAGCTGGGCCTGAGGCATGGCACGCCGATCGAGCTCCAGAGGGTGGCGGACCTCATCACCGATCCCAAGCGCAAAAGCAAGGTGCAGACGGCCACCGACGCGCTGGGTCGCCCGCGGGTCCCGCGGCGCAAGGCTCGTGCGCGACTCAAGGCGACGGCCTGATTGACTTTTGTCGCGCTTTTCCATTGCACGTGCGCCCTGTTTGACGGGGCGAGGCGATGACGGCAGACTTTCGGCTGGCCGTAGCTATCTGTGATCGGAGGCCTTCACCCCCCCTCGCAACGAATCCTCGACGCTTGCCAAGGCAAGCAAGGACACGCAAATGCCCGCCGCCACGGCTGTCGCCGCATTCCTGATTGCATCGGGTTTCTCCTCCCACAGCTCACCCCCGCCGGCAATGGCGGAGCAGGCTCGCCAGGCGGCGCCTCAGGCAGCGGAGGCCCGGGAGGCGATGCAGAGGCTGTCGTGGCTCGCCGGGCAGTGGCGCGGCACCGCGACGATCATGGAGATGAGCGGAGAGCGTGAGCTGCATCAATCGGAGGATGTCCGGCTCAAGGTGTTCGATACGTCGTTGCTGATCGAAGGCACCGGCCGCGAGCAAGGGGAGGAGGGGCGGCCCGGCGAGATCGTCTTCCAGGCGATGGCGGTGATCACCTACGACACGCAGGCTGACAAGTACGCCCTGCGCGCCATCACCGAGCGCGGCGCCGTCGATGCGCGGATCCAGGTGAAGGAGAAGGAGTTGATCTGGGGCTTTGACGTCCCTGGTGGGGCCGGCGAGGTGCGCTACCACATCAGGCTGGATGACCAGGGCCGATGGCACGAGGTCGGTGAGTTCTCGCGCGACGGAGGGCAGACCTGGCTGAAGGTGATCGAGATGACTCTCCAGCGGCAGGGAGCGCCGGCGCCATGACGGCGAGGGAAGGCCCCCCGGCGGCCTCCCCGGTGGGGGGATCGGCGGGCCATAACGTGCGAGCGCTGTTGGTGAGCGCGTTGCACCAGTTGCAGCGTCGCTGGCGGAGCTTGCTGGTGCTGCAGGTCGTTTTCAAGCTGGCCTCGCTGCTGATCCTGGCGCCGCTGGCGGCGGGGATGGCGAACATGCTCGTCGCC
>JBGTBZ010000555.1:0-4166 GCA_041749155.1 Phycisphaerae bacterium | reverse complement strand
GGGTCGGAGGTCGCGGCCCGGCTGCACCTTGCCCGCTGCGTGTGCCGTCGAGCGGAGCGGCTTTGCGTGGCCCTGGGCCGCGCTGAGCAGGTGCCGTCGCAAGTCGTGGTCTACCTCAACCGGCTCAGCGACTGGCTCTTTACGATGGCCCGGCTGGCCAACCACGAGGCCGGCGCACAGGATGTGCCCTGGCACGGCAAGTAACCGCGGATGCTTATTGCCCCTGCCCCGTGCTGCCCGCCAGACGCTGGCGATGCGGGATGTACCAGTCGGGATACGTCACCGGCACGTCCTCCACCACGATGTCGCCGCCGCAGATTTCAAGGATGTCGACCGTCTCCTCCGCCGTCTGGGGGTCCGGTCGCAGGATCACGCGAACGCGGTCGCGACGCAGCGTGTCGAAGCCGTCGAGCGTCTGCGTGTAGGCGGTCCTTACGCCGCCGGTGTAGCGCACGAAGCGCGTAATCTCATGCTCCGTGCCGCGGTCGTCTATGAAAATCCGGTAGCAGAGCGGCGGAGCGTTGCGCTGGCCGGGGACGCGGATGTTCAGGTGCGCCGTCGCGGTGCGTGGCGGGTCGTAGCGGTCGTGGGTCCCACCTTCCAGGGCGACGCGCCACCAGTCCGGCGGCTCGATCTCGAGGGATAGCACCTCCACCCCCTTGCGCAGGGAATCGAGGATCTGCGGGTCGTTGCGCACTGTGACGCTCTGGTCCGACGTGGCAACGAGCTTGACGGGCGCCGTCCAGGTGCGCGTCGACAGCGCAGGCGCCTCGACCTCATAGTGACCGGCGATCGCCAGGGTCAGTTCCGCCTCCTGGTTGCCACGCAGCGCCCGTTGCGGGCCGGTGATGTCGAGGTAGGTGTAGTCGATCGCCATCTGCACCGCAGCCGCGGCGTTCACCATGCCCGACCCGGTCACGTAGGGCTGGCCCTCGGCATCGCGGGCATAGATCAGCAGCCGTATGGGCAGGCTTCCGGGCTCCTGGGCTGAGGGGACTTCCGTGGCGGACATGGCCGTCGGCGTGCCGAGCCGAATCTGCGCCGCCTTGACCTCGATGGGCAACTGCTTGCCCGCCGAGATGACCGGGCGTGGGGTGAGGCCGGCGGAGAGGCCCTGCTGTACATACTGCTCCCACTGGTCAGGCGAGAGCGCCCCGAAGCGATACGCCGACTCGATGAAATTCCCCTTTTCCGCCTGCCACGGATGCGACTGATCCGCCTGGTCGCTCAGAAAGCGGCTCGTCAGCGATTGAATCTCGTCGCGGCTCAACTTCCCCTGCCGCACCCGCCGCGCCAGCTCCGCAGAGGCGCTGTCGGAGGAGCCAGCCTCCATCGAGAGCAGCCAGACCGGCTTGTACGGATCCACCGCCGTGCCAGCGGCGCCCAGGATGAGCACGAGCCCCAGCACCAGCAGCCCCGAAACGATCAGCAGGATCCCGCCGCCAATCAGCCCGCCGCGGCGCTGGCGGTGACCATGGATCAAGTTTTCAGGCGTCAACTCGCGCCGGCAGTGCGGGCAGAGATCTGGCACGGCGGGCTGATCCGAGAGATCGCGCCCGCAGCGCTTGCAGATCGGATGATCGTCAACCTTCCGGCCGCGGATGCCCAGCCACAGCAGCACGAAACCGACAAAGGCGGCAAGGCCGGCCAGCAGCCCTGTTAGTTCCCCAAGCATGACCGACCACCCTATCAAACGCTTCCGCGGAGTGCTACAGAGCCTCAGCGGGTACGGATCTCAGTCCCAGCCAGCAGCCGGGCGATATTCGTGCGGTGGCGGAAGATGATCAACCCTGCCACCAGCACCACCAGCGCCAGCAGCGGCCATTGCCGTCCAAAGGGGCCCCAGCCCAGCCAGAGGCCGATCGCGATGTAGACCAGGGGAAACACCGCCGCCCCGGCGATGCTGGCGATGCTCATGTACCGCGTCATCTTGTAGCCAATGACGAAGACGGCGATCGCCGCGATTCCCGGCAGGGTCATATATGGCACGACGCCCAGCACCAGGCCCAGGGCGGTGGCGACCCCTTTCCCACCCTTGAAACGAAGGAACGGGGAAAAGACATGCCCCAGCATCGCCGCCACGCCGGTGCCAAGCCATAGGGCGTACACCAGGGGTGTACGCTCGCCGTCGGTGGTGCTGGCGTGAACGAGGATGCTTGCGACGCCGGCTGGGATGGCCGATTTCAGGGCGTCCAGCAGCAGAACCAGGTAGAAGAACCGCTTTCCGAGGAGCCGGCCGACGTTGGTCGCCCCGATGTTCCCGCTGCCGCTGGTTCGCGGGTCGATTCCCCGTGACTTGGCGATCATCAGGCCGAAAGGAATGCCGCCCAGGAGGTAGGCGCCCGGCAGCATCGCGGCAAGAATCAGGCAAAGCGTCTGGGCGCTCACTGGCGCCGTTTTTACCGTATCCCCGGTCGCGGCGGAAACAAGGCGGGCGCCTTGGCGTCTGAAGTGCGAGACTGGAGGTCACGCGGTGATCCTTTGCGCAGCAACACCCCTGCTCCGGCTGGCGGGCCTCCTCGCGGCCTTCATCGTGCCGCTACCTGCCCTGGCCGTCCAGCCAGCCACGCAACCAACGACCCAGTCCACCGCCCGGGAGCGCCAGGCCCGCGGCGCGGCTGAGGCGGAGAGGATTGCCCAGGCCCGCGCCCCGCAGGAGGGGGCATTCGGCGACGAGGCGATGATTACGCCCGAGGACTTGTCGCGGCGGGTGGACATCGTGCTGCTGCTGGATTGCTCAGGAAGCATGCGCTTTGCGCTGGACGCGGCGCGCTCGCAGTTCTGGCGCATCGCCAGCAGCGTCGCCACCGCCGAGCCGCGGCCGAAGCTGCGGATCGGGCTGATGGCCTATGGCATGAAGGCGGATGAGTTTCCGATGGTGCCGCTAAACGACGACCTGATAGCGGTTTACGACCAGCTCCTGCGGCTGGATATCTCCCGCAACGCCGGCGATGAGTGGGTGG
Organism: Phycisphaerae bacterium; assembly: GCA_041749155.1. Lineage (GTDB taxonomy): Bacteria > Planctomycetota > Phycisphaerae > Tepidisphaerales > Tepidisphaeraceae > JAEZED01. Next base: position 1,203 of record JBGTBZ010000555.1, on the reverse strand, counting down.
GCGAGGCCATCGCCAGCGCCAGCGGCCGCTTCTGGACCCCCGAAGCCACCGCCGCCGCAAAGGCCTTGTGGGAATCGGAGCAGCCCCTTGCCGCCGAGGAGGCGCCCCCGCTGCGCATCTACTTCGTTTTCGGCAACGAGACGGTCTACCAGGGCCCGTCCAATGCGGTGGACATCGCCAAGCTGCTTCCGCCGCTGGGGCATGTGAACACGGTGCACTGCATCAACCCGCGTCACGAGAGCCCTGGCGATGCCGACGGTTGGCTGAAGGTGGCGGAGGCAGGCCAGGGCGTGGCGATGCGGCTGGATACCGGCGGCGACCCGATGCTGGTGATTACGCCCTACGACCGGGATCTGGCGCGGCTGAACCGCCGGCTGACAGCTTCGTATGTCCCGATCGGCGTCCTGGGGGACTGGATGACGCAGCGCCAGCAGAACGTGGACAAGGCTGCGGCGAACCTGCCGCGCAGCGTTGAGGCGGACCTGGCCGTGGCGCTGGCGGCCTGGAACGACGGACTGGAAGGTTGGGACCTGGTGGCGCGGGTCATGCGGATTTTGAGCGAGAGCGACCCGGCGACCTACGAGGCGATCGTTCTGGGACAGGATCATCTCGTGGACCTGAGCATCGTCGAGGAGGCGGTCCGCTTCGTGGAACCCGACCAGCTTCCGAAGGCATTTGCTCGCATGACGATACCCGAACGTGCTGCCGCCGTCGCGAAGGCCGCGACGGAGCGGGAGAAGCTGCGGCGGGAGATCGCCGAACTGGCGATCAAGCGGCGCTTCTGGCTGCTGCGTAAGGCGGCGGAGGACCTGAAGAAGCACTGGCGGTGGCAGCTCGTGCCCGACCTTGAGGAGGCGGTGCGGGCGCCACTGCGCAAGCTTGGATACGAGTTTCGCGACGAGGAGTGAGCCGCGGTGATGGCGGAGAGCGCCCGGGGTTGCGCCTAAGGTCCTTGCGGCATGTTTCTGATGATTTTCGGCACTGTGCTGGCGCTGGACGCCCTCTTCTGGTGGTGGGCGGACCGCCGCGCGCGGCGGGTGCCGCGGGCGCGGTCGTGGCGGGTCGGCATTGCACTGTTCGTGGGATTGCAGCTTGCCTACGCGATTTCCCTCTTTGCGATACCCGGTTTCCGGCACGTCTCGCACCATTACGTGCCGACCTGGGCCCTGGGGATCATGTACATCTGGCACCTGATCGTCCTGC
>JBGTBZ010000554.1:0-2995 GCA_041749155.1 Phycisphaerae bacterium | reverse complement strand
TTGTAGATTCCGCCGCAGCACATCACCTGGAGGTCCGGTTGGCTGTTCACGTCACGAAGATAGTCGATCAGCCTCCGCGCTTCGGGCATGTCCTGCGGCATCGTGGCAAACAGGCATAGGAGGTCCGGCTGCCAGTGCCCGATGATGTGCAGCACCTCGTCGTTTGGGATTCCGCCGCCAAGGAACTTGACCTCGAAGCCGGCGGCCTCGAACAGGTCCGCGGTGATTTGCCCGCCGAGCTCCTCAGGCTCGTGATTGCCGCAGACGACGATGACCTTGCGGCCATTGGTGGACTCGATGGGCAGGCTGCCGCAGATGCGGTCGACGGTGGCCCTGTTGAGCCGTGTGGCCATGTGATGTGCGGCAAGGCTGATGCGGTTGGAGCGATAGAGGTCGCGGATGACCTCCTGGGCCGGCCAGCAAAGCTCAACCAGCAACTGGCGGGACCCTACGCCGCACTGTGCGGCCTTTTCGACGATCTTGCGGCACGCGGGGCGTTCCCCGCTCAGCAGGACCTCCACATAATGTTGAAAGAGGGCGGTCTGTGTGAGGCAGGTGGTGCTGGTGAGGCTCATGGTCTTGGATGCTCCTTGGCGCTCGCACTGGCCTTTGGAGGAGCCAGAGGCAAGGCATGTTAAAATGGGAAAGCTTGCGATGCTCAAGGTATCGCCGTTTTTGCGCGTTTTGCTTTACCCAGTTTCACATCGGGCTACGTCCGGGAAACAGCCGCGGCTGAATCGAGGGTTATCGGGCGAAGCCGGGGGAACCGGCGCGAGATAGGGTTATGCCAATGCCTCAACCGCTTGTCGGCGTCATCATGGGCAGCGTCTCCGACTGGGAGACGATGCAGCATTCCTGCAGCACGCTCGAGGAACTTGCTGTCCCGTTCGAACGGCAGGTGGTCAGTGCCCATCGGACACCGGACAGGCTTTTCGAATACGCCGCCTCGGCCGAGGGGCGCGGGCTGCGGGTGATCATCGCCGGCGCCGGGGGGGCGGCTCATCTGCCGGGAATGTGCGCGAGCAAGACGCACCTGCCAGTATTGGGCGTGCCGGTGCAGGGCAAGGCCCTTCGCGGGTTAGACTCGCTGTTATCGATCGTACAGATGCCCGCGGGCATTCCGGTCGGTACGCTGGCGATCGGCCGGGCAGGAGCGACGAACGCAGCATTGCTGGCGGCATCGATCCTGGCGCTGGATGACCCGGGGTTGTCGCGCCGGCTGGTGGAATGGCGTCAGCGCCAGACTCAGACCATCCTCGACGCGCAGCTACCGTGAAGCCATTTAGTTGGTATGGCCTTGCGCCAGTCGCGTGACCGCGCACAGAAGCTCCTGCGGGTCCACTGGCTTTGCAAGGTGCATCTGGAATCCTGAGCGCAGTGCCCGCGCACGATCGTCATCGCGCACGAACGCGGTCACCGCGGCGGCCGGGGTATCGCCGCCCGCCTCGGGGGGGAGGCGGCGGACGTGGGAAATCAGCTCGTAGCCGTCACGATCCGGCATCCCGATGTCGCTGAGGATCACGTCAGGTGCATCACGCTCCATGGCCGTCAATGCCTCGCCGACGGACGCGGCGGTAGAGACCCGCGCGCCGTGGATCTCGAGAAACCGCTTCATGAGCCGACGGGCGTCACTTTCATCATCAACTACCAGAACGCTCAATCCGTCGAGGCGGATGGCGACTGGCCGGTTGCCTGGAGAAGGCTGGCCGGAGCGGTGGCGTTCCTTCTCATAGTGATCGGCTGCTAGCAATGTCATGAACGTCACGTTGTGCGAGTCGGCTCAAGGCCTGGTCCAGGTCATCCTGACGTTAGTTCTTGGGCTGGTCCTTCCCGACACGCGCTGCAGCCCACTAAGGCGTAGCCTCCCGGGAGCAAAGGTGGGGCCACGGCCAAGGTCATAATCCTGCCCGCCCCTCGCAGGGCCGTAACCGCCATGCGTGGGCGTCCACCGGCTCCGCAGCAAGGACGCTCTGCGGCGGGCTGTCGGGGATGATGCCGGCGGCCGGTACAAGTTGGTCCTGGAGATACAGGAGTCGGGCTTCCCGGAGCCGCCACCGCGGGTGCCAGATTCGGCCGCGGCAGACGCGGCTACCCCGGTTGAGGTAGAGGCAGTACCGCTCGGTCAGGAACCACTCAAGCGACCCTGGACGGGATGCGGGAAGCGCCGGACCCACTTGCCATCCCAGTTCCGCTGTCGCCCCCGTCGCCCGCCGCCGGACCCGATAGGTGATGCGATCAGCCTCACGGTTCAAGGCGATATCGGCGTGGTGATAGGGCAGGCCGTATGTGATGCGCGCGGCACGAACGGCGATGCGGCTTGCCGCATCGAGGCTGAAGAACCAGACCCCGGGCACACCGTCGATCCGGACATAGGTGCGGACATTGCACTCGTGAAATGCATGCGCGCCGGGTATGGCAAGCCCCAGAACGCGCACCCGCGGCATCGTGAAGGGGACGAGGCCTATCCAGCCTGCGCCATCGTGGAGATCCGGCTCGACGCCGGGAGGAAGCAAATTGCGAAGGCGAGCAGGCTCCACGCGCCAATGCACAAAGAGCAGGTCGTGCCACCGCATCCCGACCAGGGGCCATCCCGCCGAACGGGGCTCATCGGCAACACGGAATGAATCGGGTGCAGGTGCCCGCACGCCTTGATGCTAGCGGTCGGCCGCAGAACTGCTTTCATATCCGGGCACAAGCAAACGCCCCGGTCGACGCAAAGGCCAACCGGGGCGAGCACCCCGTCATGAGTTGCCATGGGGTTCACTGCGCCCCATGTTGCTGCTTTGCCTCACTGGCGGCGTGAGTGGCCTCTTCAGAGGCTCCGCGTGATGCTTCAGCGGCGACGTGCGCGACCTTTTCCTTCAATGAGGAAGGGCTGAGCCCGCGATCAGAGGCCTCGTGCCGTAGTTCGCGGACCTCAAACTTCGACTGTTCGCGAACTTCGTCCACGGCCTCACGGACCTTCGAGCCGGCGGCGCCGGCGATGCGCTCCGCC
>JBGTBZ010000553.1:0-10826 GCA_041749155.1 Phycisphaerae bacterium | reverse complement strand
AGTAGGTGCGGTCGATCAGGTCGTACGCCCGCACGAACATGCCCAGGATGGCGTCGTGCAGCGACGGATCCGTGCGGTACTCGCCCGTCAGCGTCGCAAATCGGTCCAGCGCCGTCGCGATCGTCACCACATCTTCCGGCGCCTCGAAGCGCCGGCTGTCTGGATCGCTGGCCCAGGCCTGCAGGAACCGCTGATCGACAAACCACCTGTACTGCGCAATGGCGGCATCCAGGTCCCCTGCCTCCTCCGCCACCTGTGCACGCAGCAGGCGGCCCGGAAGAGATTGCGGCCACGTCTCGATGTGCCGGTCCAGCCGCTCCGCCGCCCCCGCCAGGTCACCGCGGGCGCGGGCGATCCGCGCCCCGAGCACCTTCGCTGACGGCTCCTCCACGCCCTCCAGCGCCGCAGCTGCCTCGTCGAGTCGGCCGAGGTGGAGATTCGCCTCCGTGACGAGGATCGCCCGGTCGATCGGATCGGCATCGGCCCCTCTGAGCTCGTAAATCGCTCGCCTGTAGCGTCCAGCGGCGAGATAAGCCCGGGCCCGATCGGTCGCGTCGAAATATTCAGGAAGCTCCAGCTCCGGACCCGTCTCCGGCAGAAGCTGCGCCTTCCAGCGCATCGGGCTCGCTGAATCCAGTAGCGGGTCCGACCCCTGCGCCCCCGCCGCTGCGGGCAGCGCCAGCAGCAGGAAACCGATCGCCCACACCGTCTGCCTCAAGACGCAACTCATGACGCCGATTGTATCGCAGCTACGCAGCCGCAGCAGCAGCGAACCGCGGCAAAGCCTTCATTCCGGCTCTATGATCGCGTCCTGATGAACCAGAGCCTGCCGCCAACGCCATCGCCGTTCCGCTCGCCACTGGCGCTGGCGTGCTTCCTGCTGGTTGCCCTCCTGGGCCTTACTGCCGACCTGTGGACCAAGGCCGCATCTTGGGAATACTTCGTTTCCCGCGATTCCCATGGGCAATTCGAGCTGATCGTGGTTGATCCCGCGGGCACGCTTCAGCCCCTCCGGGCCAACAACGACGTGCTGGTGGTCGACAAAGTGCTGGAGCTGACCGCCGTCGCCAACCAAGGCGCCGCCATGGGGCTCGGGCAGGGCCGCAAGACGCTTTTCATCGCCGTCAGTGTCGCCGCGGTGGGTGTCCTGTTCTACTTCTTTGCGCATAGCAGCGCAAGACGTCTCTACCAGGTGGTCCTGGGCCTTTTACTGGCAGGCGTGCTTGGCAACCTGTACGACCGCCTTGTGCACGGCTACGTGCGCGACATGATCCACATCTTCCCAGGCGTCCGCTGGAGCGACCTGCACGGCAGCCTCTGGAACGGCGAGGTGTTTCCCTGGGTCTTCAACCTCGCCGATGTCTATCTCTGCATCGGCGTCCCGGCGGTCCTCGCCTACGGCCTCTTCGCCGGCGCCGACCAGACGGACGCTGCGGAGGATGTCGCGGAGCCGCAGGTCTCCAATGAGCAATGATCCGGCCGCTCTCGATGTGGCGTGGATGAAGCACGCCCTGATCCTTGCCGTCCGCGGACGAGGGCTTGTGGAGCCAAATCCCCTGGTCGGCTGCGTGATCGTGCGTGACGGGCGGCTTATCGGCCAGGGCTACCACGAGCGCTTTGGCGGACCACATGCGGAGATCAACGCCCTGACGGCCTGCCACGAGACCGCAGAGGGAGCCACGGCCTACGTCACCCTTGAGCCCTGCTGCCACACCGGGAAAAAGACGCCCCCCTGCGTTCCAACCCTGATCGCGGCAGGCCTTGCCAGGGTCGTCGTCGGCTGCATCGATCCAAATCCCGCCGTCAGCGGGGAAGGTGTACGGCAACTCCGGGCGGCGGGAATCGAGGTGCGCGAGGGCGTCCTGGAACCCCAGTGTCGCCAGCTGATAGCACCGTATGTCGCCCAAAGCAGGCTCGGGAGGCCCTACGTCACCTTGAAGTGGGCAATAAGCAGCGACGGCAAGGTTGCCGGGAGCAACGGCCGGCCGGTCACAATCACCAACAGGGCCGCCATGGCCGCGGTTCATGCCCTGCGCGGAAGGTGCGACGCCATCGCCATCGGCACGAATACCCTCGTCAACGACAACCCATCCCTCACCGCCCGCACACCAGACCCGCCGCGGCGCCCGTTGCGGGTCGTGTTCAGCAACTCGCTGAGCTTGCCTCCCGATGCCAGGCTCTTCGCGACGCCCGAGGCGGGCCGCGTCATCGTCTACACCCACGCCCACGCCAACACCCAAGCGGTGAGGGAGATTCAGTCGCTCGGTGCGGAGATCGTCCAGCTCCCATCACACGACAACGGCCGCGGCGGCATGCGATTCTCAATGTCCGACGCCTACTACGACCTGGCGAGCCGCGGCGTCACGCACCTGATGATCGAGCCAGGCCCGAAGCTCGCCAGGGAGCTCATCAGCCGCAATCAAGCCGATGCGGCCTGGATCTTCACTGGCCAGAACCCCATCGGAGGTGATGGCCTTCCCGCCCCTGAGTGCTCCTGGCCCGAAACCGGCGCGTCCGAGCTCGATGGCGACCGCCTGGTCGAGCGACTCAATCCAGCATCAGAGGCATTTCATGCCCTTGAGCCCTCACCCGACTTTCTGATCGCATCAGGCAACTGCCCAAGGCAACACTGACGAAACAAGAAGGGCGATGCGGATGCATCGCCCTTCGATGTAATTTATCGGCCGATCTCACCGCCGGAAGCCTGGCCGCTGCATGAGCCGGGCGTACTCGATGCTGTACTTCGCCCACGGCTGGGCCTCCAGCCGCTCCTTGCTGATCATCTGGCCCGTGCCTTCGCAGATGCCGTAGGTCTTGTCATCGATCTTTCGCAGCGCGGCATCGATCATGTCGACGAGTTGGCGATCCCGGTCCACCAGGCTCAGCGTAAACTCCTGCTCGTAGTTATCGGTACCCATATCCGCCATGTGGACGGGCAGATGCGAGAGGTTGCTGGTCTCCGACCGCAGCGCCTCGTTCTCCATCGTCTCCATGTCCCCCAGGAGCTGGCGACGCTTGGCCAGCAGCAGATCCCGGAAGTGACGGAGGTCCCGGGCCCCGAGTTTCGTGCGCGTCAACCGTTGCGTCGGCTGATCCAACCCGCCGCTGCCGATGCTGCCGGGCTTGCCGGACAGGAAGCCCGTGCTCGCCCCGCTCCCGTCAAAGCCAAAGCTGCCGGGCTTTTTTCCGCCGAACGAGCCGACCTTCACATCGATCTGCGAGCGCGAACCCCTGCCACGGGACGTTTTCTTGGCCGTCCGGCTTTTGGCCGCCTTGCCCGCCTTGGGACGCGATGCCACGGGTGTTCCGTTAACGCGTTTAGCCGCCGGCTTGCGCGCAGCACGATTTGTCGCCGGGGTCGCGCCCTTTGCGGCTGTCTTCGTACCGCCCGATCGGGCGGAGCGCGATGTCTTCTTACTGGTCTTTCGGGTGGATTTTGCCACGCACACCCTCCGGCGGCGGGAGACCGGGGTGCGCCATTGCCCGCAACAAGCGGACGGGCATGAAACCCCTGGAAAGGCCCTGCAAGCCCAAAGACCGTCACCTCGTTGCGACAAAATGTCGCACTCTGGGTGCAAAGCGTGAGAACTGTACGATCAAACCCCCCTAAGTCAAGTAGAACCGCCGTTTCCGCCGGCGGGCTCATGGCGGTGTAACCTGCTGCTGCTGCAGCAGTTATATCCGATCATCGGTTCCGCTCGCCCCAAGAGAGACCCATTGTGGGTTGGAGCGTTAAGATACGGGTGCGGCGTCGAGCATTACCCAGGCCGCCTCAAGCAGATCTCGCACGTTTTCGCCCGTTACTCCGCTGATCGCGATCACCCGCTCCTCTGGAAGTGCCTCCGCCAGCATCCGGACGGGGTTGGGATCGCCGCTAAGCAGGTCGATCTTGTTGGCCGCGACGATCTGCGGCTTTTGGGCCAACGTGGGGCTGAAGCTCTCCAGTTCCCGGCGTATCGCGTGGTAGTTGGCAATGGGGTCACTTCCGTCGAGGGGCACCACCGACACCAGGTGAACCAGCACGCGACATCGCTCGATGTGCCGCAGGAACGCGTGCCCGAGCCCGGCTCCCTCGCTTGCGCCCGCAATCAGCCCGGGAATGTCGGCCATCACGATCCGGCGCTCCTCGTCCAGTTCCACAATGCCCAAGTTCGGCTCCAGCGTTGTGAACGGGTAATCGGCAATTTTGGGGCGGGCGGCGCTCACTGCGGATATCAGGGTGCTTTTCCCGGCGTTCGGCAGCCCGACGAGGGCGACGTCAGCGATGAGCTTCAGCTCGAGGCGGAGTTGCCGTTCCTGCCCGGGCTCCCCAGGGCCGGCCTCGCGGGGCGCCTGGTTGGTGCTGGAGCGGAAGTGCCAGTTCCCAGCCCCACCACGGCCGCCCCTGGCGATGACCACGCGCTGCCCAGGTTCCGTCAGGTCAGCGATCTTCAGGCCTTGGCGGCCCGGCTGGGCGCCCTCGTCCTGAGGCCCCAGGCCAAGGTCATAGACCTCGGTGCCGGGCGGGACGGGAATCACGAGGTCCTCCCCGCTCTTGCCGTACATCTTCTTGCCCATGCCATGCCGGCCGTTCTGGGCGAACCAGTGGTGCTTGCCCGCGAAGTCCAGCAGCGTGTTCTTGTTTGGATCGGCCACGAAAATGACGCTGCCACCATCCCCGCCGTCTCCGCCGTCGGGTCCGCCCTTCGGAATGAACTTCTCCCGGCGGAACGACACCGCCCCCCGGCCCCCATTGCCGGCTTTTACGTGAATCTCGGCGGTATCGACAAAGTGGCCGGCGCTCATGTGGCCTTATGATAAGCCGATGAAGTGCCGTGCCCCGCTGATGCTGCTCATTGCAGGCCTGCTGACCTTCGGCGGCTGCGCCAGCAAGCCATTGCCCCTTTATCGTTCCTTTGAGCGCCGGGCCGGGTTCAGCGAGGTTCAGACAGCTCCCAATCGCTTCCAGATCACCTACCAGGGGACCCCCGGAATGTCCGACGGCGCCGCCGCCGAACTCGCCAAGCTACGAGCGGCGGAGCTGGCGCGGCTCCGCGGCAAGCCTTACTTGCGTATTCATGACGTACGGATGAGCAGCCGCACCTATACCGACTACGAACCCGCCTGGTATACGACCGACTCATACATCGACCGTGACGGCCACCCCCACTACCACCAGCGGCTGCTGCGAGAGGCCAACTACGACGTCTACAGCGTGCCCGTGGCCGTCCTCGGGGTCGAGCTTCTCGACGAGCCGGCCGACGATGCTCTGGGTGCCGAAGAGGTCTGGCTCAGCGGCGAGGTCGGCGGCCTTGTCCCGCGCACTTTCACCACCCAGCCGGCGACTCGGCCACGATGACGCAGCCCAAGGAAACCGCCCTGCCGGCGATGGACAGGGCGTTGTGCTCTTTCGATGTCTGGATGCCTCAGGTGCTTTGCGGCTCGCGAACGTGCACCTTGCGGCCCTGAAACTCGACCGTGCCCTCGATCAGGCTGAAGATCGTGTCGTCCTTGCCCAAACTCACGTTGAAGCCGGGCTTGAAGCGCGTGCCACGCTGGCGCACGATGATGCTGCCGGCGTTCACACGCTCGCCGCCGTAGCACTTCACACCCAGGTACTGGGGGTTGGAGTCGCGGCCGTTCTTGCTGCTGCCCTGGCCCTTCTTGTGTGCCATTTCGTGTCCCTCTGCCTTTCGTAACGGGTCGAAATGATAGCCCCCGCCCGCCGCCAGGCAAGTCTCAGCGCATCACCCAGGTGTCGAGCACCGCGACAACCTCGTCGATCTCCGGGCGCACCTCGTCGCCACGAAGCTTGTAGCGGAGCTGCCGCGTCTTGCGGACCCGGATCGGGTTTCCATCGCTGTCCTTAATGACGTTCCCGTCAGGATCCTTCAAAACCACGATTTCGCCGCTGAGGCCACCGAAGAACACGTCAAACGTGCCCATCTCCGCCATGGGTTCCTCCCATATGGCGACGCTGCTCCGGGCCTGGTCCTCCCCGATCAGCAGCTTGCTGCTCATGTCCTGCGGCAGGGTGAGGTCGATTGAGCGGGCCCGCGAGTTGATCGCCTCAAACACCGCCCGCGGGACGTTCCGGTTCGCGTGAATCACCCGCCCGTCGTGCGTCAGCAGCTCGACGGCCGGAATGAAGAACAGCTCCTCGTCGGAGTTGTTGGTCACCGTGTAGATCATGTACCAGTAGGCCTTGGGGCCCTGCCCGGGCACATTCACCACGATCCGACGCGGATGGCGGTAGTTCAAGTCGATCTCCCAGGCGATCGGCGCGGGGCTCGGCGTCGGAAATGCCATTGCCGGGGCAGGAGCCACGGGAACGACGACCCCGCCCACCAGCATTGCGGCCGCCAGCACCAGGCCTGTTGCCGAACGGTGAAATGGGCGCGGATGAGGCGAAGTTGCTTGTTTGAACATTGAAAGACTCCTGCGGACCAGGTGTTGGTGGTCGGCTTCCCCGCCGCCGGCTTGTGGCGGGGTCATTGTTCGGGAAGAGGCAGATCGTGTCAAACCCACTGGGGCCGGTCGCTTCGAGGGGCGGAACCAATCAGCGCCGCGCCCCGGGGCCGGCGAGCCCGCTAGCCACTTCCTGCCCGCACCGAGAGGTACGCCCCCGCCCTGCCGGCGGTTCTCGGACGCTGAGGCACCGCTGGGGTTTACCGGCCGGGACCCGGCTGAGGATCGCGCCCAAACGCCACGTTGCCCGGCAGGCTGTTGCGCCCTGGTAAATGACAAGCCGATGGATTGCACGGGACATATTCACTTGCGTGATGCGCGATCGAGCCAAGCTATGTCGATAGACGCTGAACGGTCTCTCCCAGCCGCACGCCAGGCCTGCCGGCGCACGGGGCCACGATTCGCGTGGCGCCTCAGCAAGCGCGCGTGATGTTGCGCCGCGATTCCGCGCAGTCGCGGCGGCGTCATCGATGAAAGCTGCGATGAATGTGGGTGTTTTGTGTGGCAGTGAAGGTTGCCCACGGGTTTTGCCCAGCCGTCGCCGCGTAGGTGCAAAGCCTGTCAATCGAAAATGTTTCCGGCGCGCAAAGCCTTGTCGCTAAATGACGCGCGCTGCTGTGAAGATCGCGCCACAAAAATGATCTCTTGCGGAGGCTCCAGCCGGTCGCTAGTCTTCCGCCCGCTGAGTCGTCGAGTCTCCTCGGTCGCGGTGTGGTGCACACAAGCAGTGAACGCGAAGGTACGGGCTCGGCGAACTTGTTCTGTTACGCCCATCAAGGATGACGGGTCGGGCCTTGTGACATTGATCTGCCGTCGGTTCCAGGTGCGGCCGCTTTCGGGCGCCGCGACTTCGAGCACCGGCCGACAGGCGTCTCCCTGCGGTTCCTGCCAGCGGCAGGAGCGGGATGTCCGCTGCTTTGAACGAGCCCGGCACGGCCATGGACGTGGCGGCCAAGGATGGCAGGCCGAACCGATTTCGATCGGTCGGCGGGTACCGGCAGGAGGCCGACGTCGCCTTCTGGCCCGTTTCGGGCCCTGGCGACGATGCGCGGCAGTCGCTTTCCGATGGATGTGGTCGCCGTAAGCGGCACCGGAAGCGATGGCCGATGTTGGTGCGGAGCCTGGTGATGCCATGAGGGCTGCTCCAGGTCCGTGCCGAGGATCTAAACACGGGCTTTTTCGCGCATCGCCGGACGACGGCGGCCGCACCGGTCAAGGAGGCTTGGGTGCGGCCAGGGCGTTCGGTCTTTGCCGGAGGGAGATGAACTCAAGATGAGTTGCATCGCCGCCGGCGACCCGCAGGAAACGCATCAGCTCCAGCGCCTTGCAGGCGCCATCGAGCAGCGTGTGGGCCGCCAGAGATTTGCTGTGTGGTTTCAGAAGAGCACGAAGCTCCGCCTTACGAGCGACGGACCCAACTTCGGCCTCGAGATATCGGTTCCCAACGACTTCATCAGCGACTGGATCGGAAAGCACTTCGCACGGGCCGTCCAGGACTCCGCGGGAGAGGTGCTTGGCTGCTCGCTGCCGATCCGGTTCACTGTCGCGCCAAAGCTGTTCGACACGCCAGGGGTCGAGACCGAGATCTCAGACCGCCCGGCCGGCTCGACCGGCGGAAGCGGCGATCCCCGCGTACTGGCCAGGCGGTCGGTACGGGCAACCGTCGCCGAGACGCCCATGGACGGCACCGTCCGCGGTGCGGGAACAGGCGCGATCGGCCTTGCCCCGGGGCAGTTTGCCCCCACCCTCGGCTATGGCCAGCGTCCGCGGCTGCGTCATGAGCTTGACACCTTCATCGTCGGGCCTTCCAACCAGGTGGCCTACGAATGCGCCTTGGACGTGGCGCAGAACCCGGGTGGGCGTTACAACCCCCTGTTCATCCATGGGCACGTCGGGCTCGGCAAGACGCACCTCCTCCAGGGCCTCTGCCGCCGCTTCGCCAAGGAGCATGGCGCAGCTCGCTGGGCCTACCTGACCGGCGAGGAGTTCACCAATGAGTTCCTGGTGGCCTTGCGGAGCAACAAGGTGGACACGTTTCGCCGCCGCATACGCGACTTGGACCTGCTTGTGATCGACGACGTCCACTTCCTTTCGGGGAAGAAGGCCACGCAGGAGGAGTTCCTGCACACCTTCAATGCGGTCGAAGCGATGGGCAAGCAGGTGGTGATGGCCAGCGACAGCCACCCAAAGATGATCGCCAGCTTCGGAGAGTCGCTGGTGAATCGCTTCGTCAGCGGCATGGTCGTCCGCGTTGACGCCCCGAACCGGATGATGCGCGCCGACCTCCTCCGTACGCTCGCAGCCCGGCAGAACGTCAAGCTTGGCGACGAGACCATCGAGTGGATCGCCACCCGGGTCACGCAAAACGTTCGCGAGCTGGAGGGCGCCATCACCCGCATGGCCGCCCATGTCCGCCTGGTGGGCCGGGCTGCGGATGTGTCGCTGGCTCAGGAAGTTTTGGGCGACCTGGACCGGCATTTGAATCAGCCGGTGCGGCCCGAGCAGATCTTCGAGGCCGTGTGCGAGTTTTTCGCGCTGGAGAGGCGTGAGCTGATGAGCGGCCGGCGCCAGCGGACTATCTCTCTGGCCCGCAGCGTTGCCATGTACCTCGTGCGCAAGAGCACCAGTCTGTCGTATCCCGAGATCGCCGGGCGGATGGGCAAGCGCAATCACAGCACGGTAATCAGCGCCTGCCGTCGCGTGGAGAAGGCGATCGCCAAAAAGGAAGTGCTCTCTTGGACGAGCAGCGTCGGCGACCGGCGCGAGGAGGCCGGGGAGCTTGTGCAGAGACTGGAGGAGCAGAGTCGGGCGGGGAACTAGCTGGAAGACCGCGCAAGGTCGGTGAAATTGCCGGAGCAAGGGCGCCGGCTGGGGGGGTGGTAGGTGGTTTGCTCTACAGGATGGTCCCGATGATCGTGCGCATCCGTGGGCGGGTATCGAAGTCAATCAGCACGATCTGCTGCCATGCGCCCGTCAGCAGCTCGCCGCCGGGGGCGAACGGGACTGTCAGGCCCGGCCCGATGAGCGTCGAGCGGATGTGCGAGTGGCCATTGTCGTCGTTCCAGGTCGACTCATGCTCATACCGCGCATCGTCGGGTATCAACTCCTGCAGCACGCGCCGCAGGTCGTGGTTCGCAAGCCCAGGCTCAAACTCCATCGTCGATAGAGCCGCCGTGGAGCCCACCACGAAAAGATGCACCACGCCGCCGGCCTTGGCGGCGGGGGTCTTTTTGACCCGGTCGGCAATTTCGCCCGTCAGGTCCACCACGGCGACGTTTCCGGCCGTCTCGACCTGGATCGTGAACCGCTGCAGCGGGTTGTCAGCCTTTCGCCCGGTGGCGCTGCTTCCGTCGGATGGCGAATCTTGGCGCATACAGCACAGCCTAGCGCGGCCAGGCCCGTCCCGCCAACGCGGGGCGGCTTAGGATGAGATCGATGGCCCAGCGCGATTCAAGCTTCGGCGACGGTAAACGCCTCGTGCTGGAGGCGGCGGACATCGTGCGCCTGATCGGGGAAACGGTGCAACTTAAGCGGATGGGCCGCCGCTACACGGGCCTATGCCCTTTCCACAACGAGAAGTCGCCCAGCTTCAGCGTGGACCCGGAACGCCAGTTTTACTACTGCTTCGGCTGCAAGAAGGGCGGTAACGCCATCGACTTCGTCATCGAGCGAGACCGATCAGGCTTCCTCGAGGCGATCCAGACCCTTGCGGACTGGGCGGGTGTCGAGCTGCCGAAGTTCAAGCGTTCGCCCGAGGCCGCCGGCAAGCGCCAGCGTCTCCTGGATGCACACAGCGCCGTGGCCGACATCTATCGCCGACTGCTGCGCGACCCAGAAGCCGGCGCCGACGCCCTGAAGTACCTTCGCAGCCGCGGGTTCGACGACCGGGTGACCGCCAGCTTTGGCCTGGGCTTCGCCCCCGACGCCTGGGACACGCTTGCTCGTTCTGGCCTGCTCAAGAGGTTTCCGGCCCCACTCCTCGAGGAAGCAGGCCTCCTCAAGCGCCGCGAGAAGGGTGACGGCTTCTACGACACCTTCCGCGGACGCGTCATCTTTCCGATCCGCGACGAGCAGGGCCGCGTCATCGCTTTCGGCGGGCGCGTGCTGCCCGGGGGTGACAGCCCGGCCAAGTACCTCAACAGTCCTGAAACTCCCCTCTTTTCTAAGAGTCGCGTCCTCTTCGGCCTCGATCTTGCGAAGAAACGCATTGTCGAGACGCGCACCGCCGTTATCTTTGAGGGTTACGCCGACGCGGTCATGGCCCACCAGTTCGGCATTACCAACGCCGTGGCCGTGCTGGGCACCTCGCTCACGCCCGACCACGCCCAGGCGCTGCGCCGCCTGGCGGACCGGATCGTGCTGCTCTTCGACGCCGACGC
>JBGTBZ010000552.1:0-4436 GCA_041749155.1 Phycisphaerae bacterium | reverse complement strand
GCGGCACGGTCATGACTGCATTGCCAATGCCCGCCAGCACGGGAACGAGGATGCGCTGCTGCTCAGCGTCGGGCGGCACGGGGCAATCCTACGGCCGCCCCATCCTCACTCAGCGACATCCTTCGAAATCCGGTACAAGCGCCGCGTGTGGTTGCAACTGAAGATGATCGACCCATCCGGCGCCTCGGCACAGTCCACCGGCCGCGAGAGCACGCGCCGGCCGTCGTGCGTCGTCACGATTGGCCACTCGCCAAAGGGCATGCCCGTCATGGGGTCGAAAAACACGCGTGTCACGGCGTATCCGACGGGAACCGAGCTGTTCCACGAGCCGTGCTGCGCCTGGAAGAGATCGCCTGTGTGATCCTCCCCGAAATGCTCGCCCGCCTTGCTCGAGAGGAATGTGAAACCATTCACCGCGGTGTGCGCGCCAAAGCTCCAGGCGGCGGGAATCGTCTTCGTCGCCAGCTCATGCAGGTCAGGCCGGTCCACGAACTCGGGTCGCGGCTCGCGACGGGCCATCAGGTACGGATGGCCGTAAAACCCGCCCTCGACGAACTTGTTGAGCTCATCCGGCGGATTCAGGTCGGTGATCGGCTGGTTGCCGAACCCACGACGTTGCTGCTCGTCCCCGTAAGGCGCGCCAAACCAGTCCGAGCCGTGGTCACTGCCCCAGATCTCGTGGGTCAGCGAACCATCCTTGTGGATCCGGTGCTGAAGTTTCTCGGTGTTGCGGATCCCGCCAACGAAGGTCTCGCGCTCACCGGCCTTCCCTTCGCCGCTGTAGGCGAAGCGGTAGATCTTCTTGCGGTCCGACTCCAGATCCGCCGTCATGTTCGTCGGGTCGCTCACGGTGATGTAGATGTGCTCGTCGGTCACGAGCACGCCACGAAACGGGTGTCCGCCGCCGCGGGGGATGCCCTCGGTGATCACATCCTGCACGTCATCGGCCTGCCCGTCGCCGTCGGTGTCGCGGGCGCGGCGGCAGTAGCCGGCCTGACTGCTGGTGTAGTAGAGCCAGCCATCCCTGAAGTGCATGGAGTGGCAGTTGCTCTGGTCGGTAACGAAGTCGACGCGGCTCTCGAAGACGCCGTCGCCGTCGGCGTCCTTCAGCGTCTGGATCTTCTCGTTCTGCGGCATGGAAACATAAAGCACGCCGTCCTCGCCGAACTCGATGAAGCGGGCCTCGTCCAGCCCCTCGGCGGCGAGCGTGACGCGGTAGCCTGGGCGGACGATGAAGCCTTCGGGCACGCCTTCCCCGGTGGCGCCGCGTGCGGCGTCCTGGGGTGCGGCGAGACTCAGCAGGGCAAAAAGGGCGATCGAGAGGTTCATGGTGGCGAATGGTACGCGCTGGGCGGGGCCGCAGGGCAGGTCCCATGTCCCTCCGGCCGCGGTGCGCCCGCGGCGCTACGAACGCGCACCAGGCAGCGAAAATCGCCGTTTTGGCGTGCTGGCGCGGGTTTGATCTGAAGAATTCCCGAATTGGCTCGTGCGCATTTTTGCGCGATCACCCCATCGCCTGCGAGGCTGCGGCATCGTGCTCACGCATCAGTTCCCGCGCTTGGCGGGCGCTTCTGCCGAAGGCCAGCGCGTAGCGGATCAGCAGGTAAATGGCCCAGCACAGCGAAGTGGCCCCAACCGCGGCCCAGATCGCAAAAAGCACGTACATCGCCAGTCCCTCTGAGCCCCGCGGAAACAAATCCCGGTTGGCGGACGTGATCGCTGCAAAGACCAGCGGGAAGAGCAGGCAGACCGCCAGGACGTAGCCCACGACGGGGGAGTCGGCGGCCAGCAGCGGGGCCGGGGCACGGGCAGCGAGGGACTTCAGATACGCAAACAGCAGCCCCGCGATGCCAGAAAACGCCACCAGCAGCACCAGGAAGCTCCAGAACACCTGTGGCTCGCGGATCGAGGCCGCCATCACCTGTGGCCCGCGGCCCGCCCAGAACATCACCACCGCCAGCGGCACCAAGGCCAGGATGCGCAGGCCAATACGCATCGGCCGGCTCTGCGCATCCTCCGCGGCACGGCCGGAGGAGCGTGTCAGCAGCCACACCCCGCCGGCGATGCTGCCGGTGGCCCAGGCCGCCATGGTGAATCCGCCGATCCATGCGGGCCAGTTCACGCCGATACGGGCGATGCCTGCTGGGTTCACCTGGATCTCGCGTTGCGACATCATCCCCAGCGCCAGCGGCAGCATCAGGGCCAGCGGCGCTCCGCCGGTCAGAAGCCAGGCGCCGGCGGTTAACCCCGCCAGCCAGCGCGGGCGGTTGTGACGCAGCTCCGGGTTTTCGATCAGAGAGAGACCCGCCAGGAGCCCACACTCCGGGCAAGGCCGCCGCGGGTCGATACCCACCAGCAGGTAGCCGCAGCGCAGGCAGATTGGGCTGGCGTTATCGCGGTCCATTTGGCGGCCTCGGGAGCTAGAATAACCCCAATGCGTCGTCGGCTGCTGGGGCCATTTCTCTTAAGCTTGCTCGCGGCCGCCGGGATGCTTTGGGCGCTGCCGGTCGATCGTCCGCCGGCCACGCAGCCGGCGACCCAGCCGGCGCTTTCCGGCGAGCAACTGGACTTTGCCCGCCGGCCGATCAGCTATTTCAACGCCAATTGCGGCTCCTGCCACGGCAACTACGGCTCGTTCTGGGGCGAAGGCTTCGCGGCGGAGCTGACCGACCACGCGCTACGCGACATCGTGGACGAGATGGCGGCGGGGCCGTCGCAGAAGCCGCTGGAGGGGCTGGCGCTGGATGTGCAGGTGGCGTATCACCGCAGCCTGGTGGACCAGAAGCCCTTCGTGACCGCCTACCTCGAGGACGGCCAACTCCGCGGCGAGGTGACGCCGGGAAGCGAGGTCGTGGTGGTTGCTGGCGGCCGCGAGCACGCCGCCACGGTCGAGAAGCATGCCTGGCGAAGCGAGCTTAGAGAGGCGTCGCAGATTCGAGTGACGCACGAGCGCCGGCAAACCGCGCTGGAGCTCTCCGGCTCAGAGCGGCCACCTGACGCGCAGGTGCTCCACTCGCACGCCGCTTCCTCGAAGCACCGGCGCTGAGCAGGCCTGCGAGGCGGCCAGTCTGGGAGGGCCGCCGTCTTCGCGGGCCGTCGGAGCGGTTGCCGTCGAGCGATGGATCAAGGCGGCGGGCAAAGGTCTTAGCGCCGTTCCTGCTGACGAGAGCGGTACCTGTCCAGCACCTCCTGGCGCCAGGGCTCATCGTTCAGGGCCCGCTGGGCCTCCACCTCAGTCGCGAACTTCGGCGCCTCCTGCTTCAGAAGTTCCGCCGTCGGCAGCAGGACGTTGTCGAGCCCGTCGTAGGCGGAGCCGACGATGCCGGCGCTGGCCAGTTCACCCAGCGGGCGATCGCCCGCCTCCGCATGCCCGGCAGAGCGGAACGTGTAGATGTTGTCCCTCCGCGGGCCCTCGAAGGGGGTCGTGATGAACCGAACCGCCCCATCGGCGTGGAGCACGTTCTGGCCGTAGCCAAAGTGGTTGGGACTGTTGAGGGCACTGGTCCGACCATCGCGCGCGTCGCCCATCCGCGCATCGGGCAGAGCCTCTCCACCTGGGTTAATGTCGGCCACAAGGACGTATTGCGCGGAGAGAGTGTCGGTCCACTTTGCGCCTCGCCCCACCGCATCGATCGAGAAGTACATGTTCTGGAAGCTGTAGGTGAGGTGGTCGCGCAGGGCGCCGTGGCCGGGCCAGTTCGTGTACATCCATTTCCCGCGCTGGCCCAGCTCTTCGCCGAACTCCAGCGGCCGGCGCCGGGTGGCGGGGCAGATGAAATGCACGGGCGTCAGATCGGAAACGCGCATCAGGTGGTAGAAGCTGGCCGTGACGTCATTGGGCTCCGGGGTGTAGCGCAGAAGGTCTTCTTCCACTGAAGGCTTGGCATCGGTCAAGTACGGGTTCACGCCAGCTCTTGGGCCGAGGTCATGGCCTTCGTACGGCGTGCCGAACTTCGGCTGATCGGTTGTCTCTACGTCCCAGACAGCCCGCGGATGCCCGCCGCCCCGGACATCATCGATGGCGTAGCTGCGCATCGCCTGCCCGATGGTGCGCAGGTTTTCCGCGCACCGGATCCGGTTAGAGATCTCCCACGACTGCTGTACGGCGCCCGCCCCTTGGCCTCCGACGAGCCCCAGGAGCAGCAGCACGACGAGCACCTCCACCCGGGTCACGCCACGATGCGAAGCAGGATGTGCCGTCATGGGAACCATTCTGTCGCGCCCGTCGCAGGGGCACAAGACAGAACCTGCCAGCGGCCGGCGGGGGCCAAAAGCGGGTGGAATGCTCCGCGCTAGCCGCAAGCCAGCGGCTTGCGGTGAACGGGCCCCGCGGACCGCAAGCCGTTGGACTTGCGGATAGCGCGGCTGAAATGCGTCAATCGAGCGGAGTTGGCATCGCCGGCTCACCGCCGCTCCTGCTCCAGTGCCCGCCGCAT
>JBGTBZ010000551.1:0-6870 GCA_041749155.1 Phycisphaerae bacterium | reverse complement strand
GCCAAGGCCCGCGAGCAGGCGATCCAGCCCGTGGGCGCGGCTCGCCTCGATGCCCGCCAGCACGTTCTGGGCGCTCTTCTCGCCCATGCGCTCAACGGAGAGCAGGTCTTCCTGCGTCAGGCGGTAGATGTCGGCGAAGGTCGCGAGCTTGCCGGCGTCCACGAGCTGGTCGATCAGCTTCTCGCCCAGGCGATCCACATCCATCTGCCCGCGGGCGCAGAACCAGCGCAGCCGCTCCTTGAGCTGCTTCGGGCAGGCGGGGTTTACGCAGCGGATGTAGGGCGAATCCTCATCCTTCAAAACCTCGCCGCCGCATTCGGGGCACTTCTTTGGCGCGCGGATGGGCTTCGCATGCTTCGGGCGCTTCTTCTCGATCACCGCCACGACCTGGGGGATGATCTCGCCGGCCTTTTCGATGGTGAGCGTGTCGCCGATCATCACGCCGAGGCGCTGGATCTGCTCGATGTTGTGCAGGCTGGCGTTGCGCACGGTGGTGCCGGCGACGAAGACCGGCTCCATCTCCGCCACGGGCGTGAGCGTGCCGTTCTTGCCCACCTGCCAGCGGACGTTGAGAAGAGTCGTCTGCGCCTGCTCGGCGGGGTACTTGTAGGCGATGACCCATCGCGGCGCCTTGCTGGTGGCGCCCAGCTTCTCGCGCTGGGTGAAGTCATCCACCTTCACGACCATGCCATCCGTCTGGTAGTCGAGCTCTGCGCGCGTCTTCTCGAAGCGGTGAACGAAGGCCAGCACCTCCTCGATGCTGTCGGCGGTGCTGGTGTGCGGGCTGATCGGCAGGCCAAGCTTCTTCACCAGGCCCAGCACGTCGTGGTAGCTGCCCAGGTCGATGCCGCTGGTCTCACCCAGGCCGTGGGCCAGGAAGCGCAGGCTGCGCGAGCCGGCGATCTTCGGATCGAGCTGCTTGAGCGTCCCCGCCGTGCAGTTGCGGGGATTGGCAAAGACCTGCTCGCCCGCGGCCTCGCGCTGCTGGTTGATGCGCTGGAAGACGCTGTTGGGCATGTAAATCTCTCCCCGCACCTCCAGCACGGCAGGGGGCCTTTGTCCTCCCTCGCCGCGGAGCCGCAGTGGGATGGTCTTGACGGTGCGGGCGTTGTGGGTGATGTCGTCGCCCGTCCGCCCATCCCCCCGCGTGGCGGCGACGATGAGCTCGCCCTTTTCGTAGCGCAGGCTCACGGCCACGCCGTCCACCTTGGGCTCCAGCACGTAACGGATCTTCGCCGCCTCCCCCAGCCCGCGGCGGACGCGGTCTCCCCACTCGCGAAGCTCCTGCTCGCTGTAGGTGTTGTCGATGCTCATCATCGGCACGGCGTGCCGCACCGGCACAAACCCCTCGATCGCCTCCCCGCCGACGCGCAGGGTGGGGGAATCGGGCGTCTGGAGGGCGGGGTACTGCTTCTCCAGCTCCACCAGCTCGCGCAGGAGGGCGTCAAACTCCCGGTCGCTGACGGCGGGGGCGTTTTCGACGAAGTAGAGGTGGTTGTGGCGCGAGATCTCCTCGCGCAGCTTCGCAGCGCGCTTCTCGGCGGCGGCGTGGGGAGCGTTCGGATCGGTCGAGGCGGACATCGGCGGGGATGATAACGGTCAACCACGGTAGCAGCCCACAGCAGCGACAGTATCAAGGCACGCCGACGAGCCGCGCTGTGCGCGAGAAGTCTGTGCTGAGAGCGAGACACTCGAGCGCGAAGCGCTCCAAGAGGCCTGCCTCGGTTGGCATCTCGATCCCGAAACGCCATGTGCTTTCCGGCCGAGCGCCTCGATGCTGCGCGTGCCACGTCTGCATCGAAGGAGTAGCGAGATTCACGGCACAGCAAATGTGGCCCGCCAAGTCCACTGTGTAGAACCTCATCACGAGCCATCCGAGTCCCGTGTCAGCGCCGCACTCAAGCGTCATCGGGTGATCCGGGTCCGAAGCCCATTTGGCCAGTCGCTTGGCCTCCTCAGCGAAGTCGGTCGGCGAGGCATAAGCCCTGGAGTCTGCCGACCATCCGCCGTAGCGAACCTTGATCGCTAGCTCGATCAAGTCCGGGAGATCCTCGTAGATCACACGAAGCTGGATAAAACTGTCGTCCATGGTGAGAGTGAAATCGCGCTCGCTTCGGTCACCGCGTACTTTCTAGCGTCGGCGACGAGCGGACTTCTTCGGCCAGATTGCTCCGGCGGCGATCAAGAGCCCAAATGCCGGCAGGGCGAAGCAGATCGCGCCCATTGGCGGTTCTGCCTCGGACTTGATGGCCATGCGCATCACGATGACGCCCCAGACGACGGCGACCACCCCGACCGCGAGACTGATGATCCGCCGCGACATTGCGCCCTGTTATTCCAGCTCCCACTCCCCCGGCCGCGCCACCGGCTCGACCTCGCGATCAGTGAACTCCAGCTCGTGCGGCGGAACACCCGGGCCCCAGATGCGCTGCGACTCGTTCAGCAGCCAGTCACGCTTCACCTCGCGCCCGCTGTAGGCCGCCTCGCGCATCATCATCGTCGCCAGCGTCGAGTCCGCCAGTTGCCTGGCCTCGTTGATCGGCTTGCCCTCCCGGACGCTCTCGATCAGGTTCCGGTGCTCCAACACATAAGAGGACGGCTGGCTCCCGCCGTTCTCCTTGCCGTAGTCGTAGACCTCCTCACCGCTCCTGACCCACTTGCCCAGGTCCGACGAGCCTCCGGTGCCGGTGACCCGCTCCGCATGCCGGGCGTCGCCCGGCCAGTTGCGGCACATCGCGTGCACCCGCTTGCCATCGGCGTAGCTGAAGCGGCATTCGAAGTGGTCGAAGATGTTCCCGTAAAGCTCCGGATCGGTATAAACCTGCCGCCCCCCACTTCCGAAGGCGCTGGTCGGCTGGGCATCCAGCGCCCAGTTCACCGTGTCCACGTAGTGGATCACCAGCACGCCGGGGGCATCGCCGGAAAGCCACCGGTTCTGCCGCCAGTTTCGGAGCTGCGCTTCCACGTCGCTCCACCCCTCCTCGCGCGGGACCACCACCCACTCGTTGTTGTTCCACATCGCCTCGCCGTAGGTCGGCGTGCCGATCGCTCCCTCGTGGATGCGGCGGATCGTCTCAAGATACGACAGCTCGTGCCGCCGCTGCGTGCCTGCGAGGAAGCCCGTGCCCTGCGACGCCGCCTTCTCGCCCGCCGCGATCAATCGGCGCAGGCCGGGCGCGTCAACCGCGCCGGGCTTTTCGCAGAAGACGTGCTTCCCCGCATCCGCCGCCGCGGCGGCGAAGGCGGGATGGAAGTAAGGCGGGCAGGCGATCAGGACGTAATCGACGTCGCTTTCGATCACCCGCTTGTACGCATCGAATCCGCTGAAGCAGGTGTCGTCCGTCAGGTGGCAGGCGGTGGCGACCGCCTCGTCGCGATCGCTCTCCAGGCTCCGCCGGGCGGCATCGAGATGATCGGCAAAAACGTCGCCCAGGGCATGAATTTCCATGCCCTCCGCCGCCTTCACGGCATCGCGAATCGCCCCCCGCCCCCGCCCGCCGCAGCCGATCAGGCCGCAGCGCATGACGTCCGATCCCCCCGCGAACACGGCCGCCCCCAGAGAAGGGGTCAGGGCAAGTCCCGAACCGGCGGCGGCAAGGCCACAGGCTCGCTTCAGCAGGTCACGCCGGGAAGTGCCGGGAAGGGCGTCGCGGGTCATGCAGACTGGTCTACGGCATTCTCCCGCGCGGCTCAAGGGCCTGGCCATCCAGTTCCTTCCCCGGTTCGAGCCCCGCCGCCATTTTTTGCAGCGCCAGGCCCACTTCGATCTCGATCGGCTCGTCCAGGGGCGTGTTGTGCTCCGCCCCATGGAAGTCCACCAGCACCTTCTCGCCCGCGTAGGCATCAATGATCTTCTGCTGGTAGGAGACGGGGACCAGCGTGTCGTCCATCGCCCGGATGAAGATCGCGGGCGATTGCACCCGCCGGGCCATCGCGATCGCGTCCAACTCCTTCGGCACGCCGGCGGCGATCGGGCCCGCCGCCAGCCACAGGTTCCACCAGCCGAACCGCCCCATAACGATCTGCCGCAGCGGCGGGGGATTTTTCAGGACCAGCCCCGCCACGGGCCGCGTCGCCTGGCGCTCGGCGGCGATGTAGAGGGCCTGCGTGGCTCCCATCGAGTCGGCGTCGATGTATACGGGCCGGTCGCCCGCGATCTCGCAAATGGCGTCGTACACCGCCAGGGCGGATGGCGCCATCTTGGAAAGCGCCGCCGGGCCATCGCTCCTGCCGAAGCCGGGATGGTTCATCGCCCACACCTCGGTCGGCAAGTCGCGCCAACGCTCTCCGACGTAGGTGGCGGCATACTCGGCCCGTCCGCCATTTCCCTCGAGGCGCAGAACATAGCGCGCCGGCGGAACCTCGAAGGCGGCGCGGGCCTGTTCCTGGATCTGGGCGCCGGTGAGCGATGGATCGCGCTCGCCCGCAGGCGGGCTGCGGGCGATGACCACGTGCATGCGCCCGACGGGCGTATCAACCATCTCCTCGCGCGTCCCCAGGGCCCGCACCGGGTCGCGCGAGGGAAAGAGCATCAGCCGGTCCGCCAGCATCGCACCGCAGCCTAGCGGGAACATGACGAGGAGGTAAGCGGCAACGGCTGCGCCGAACCCGATCAACCTCCGCCGCCAGGACGGAGATGAGGCGGGCGGTGGAGTCGCTAGCCAGTCATCCGACACGGCCAGATTGTACGCGGGCGGGCTTATCTGCGAACCGCCGGGGAGACACCGAGGGGGCCAGTTTACTTCCCGAAGAACAGCTCCAGCTCGCGCTGTGCCGACTCCGGCGAGTCGCTGCCGTGGACCAGGTTCGCCGTCAGGTCATGGGCAAAGTCGCCGCGGATGGTGCCGGGCTCGGCGTCGGTGAACTTCGTCTTGCCCATCAGCTTGCGGGCCACCTCGATGGCGGCGGGGCCTTCCAGGGCCATCACCACGACCGGCCCGCCGGTGATGAAGCCCACCAGGTCCTCGTAGAAGCCCTTGCCCTTGTGCTCTGCGTAGTGGGTCTCCGCCATTTCGCGGGTGATGGTCATGAGCTTCATTTCGGCGATCGAGAACCCCTTGTTCTCGAAGCGGCGGACGATTTCGCCGACGAGCTTGCGCTTCACGGCGTCGGGCTTGAGGATGATGAGGGTGCGCTGGGTGTCTGCCATGGTTTCTCCTGGAGTCGTGTAGGGTCCGGAGCGTAGGCGCGAGGCAGCGCACAGCCAACGGTTTGCCCCGGCTGCTATGGCCGCAGGGGTGCTTGTGCAACATAGCTGCGTCTGGAGGCTGTTAGATTCCGATGGTGCTATTCGTCTTATGCCAGTAACCCCGGAGCCAAATCCATGCGCCTGCTTCAACTGCTGCCGATCGTCACCCTCGCCCTCTGCCTTGCTGCCGCCGCCCAGCCGCAGCAGCCGGGGCCGTACAAGGACAGCCGCGACCACCCCGACACGCCGGCGGTGAAGCGCGGGCAGGAACTGCTCGAGGTCCTGAAATCCGGCGACGCCGGCCGGCTCCGCAGCTTCGTCGAGGACAACTTCGCCGCCTCCTTCCTCGGGCAGATCCCCCCTGAGCAGCACGTGGAGGTCCTTTCGCGGTTCGGGGAGACGGCCCGGCACCTCCAGCTCTACGGCGTTCGCACCTACGACCCGCCGCGGCCACCGACGCAGGCGGTGCTCATCTTTCGAAACGACCTCTCCGAAGCGTGGGAGGCCATCGTGGTCGAGGTCGAGGCGGCGGCGCCGCACAAGATCAGCAGCCTGCAGCTCGCCCCCGCGCGTCCGCCGTCGGACCTCCCGCCGGCGGAGCCGATGACGCAGGAGCAGGCGGTGGAGAAGTTCGCCCAATACATGAAGCGCCTCGCGGATGAAGGGCAGTTCTCGGGCGCCGTGCTCCTGGCAAAGGGCGACGAGGTGCTCTACGAGGCGGCGTTCGGCGAGGCGGACATGGGGCATCACGTCGCTAACAACCCCGACACGAAGTTCAACCTCGGCTCAATGAACAAGATGTTCACCGCCGTCGCCATCGGGCAGCTTGCGCAACAGGGGAAGCTCTCCTTTGACGACCCGATCAGCAAATACCTGGATGAGTCCTGGCTGCCGAAGGAGCTTGCGGACAAGGTGCAGATCAAGCACCTGCTGACGCACACCTCAGGCCTGGGCAGTTATTTCAACGACGAGTTCATGAACAGCTCGCGCCTGAAGTTCCGGGAGCTGGACGACTACAAGCCGCTCGTGCACGGCGAGACGCTGGCCTTCGAGCCGGGTACGGAAACCGCCTACAGCAACACCGGCTTCCTGCTGCTCGGCCCCATCATCGAGAAGGCCAGCGGGCAGAACTACTTCGATTACATCCGCGAGCATCTCTACGCGCCCGCGGGAATGACCGGCAGCGATTCATACGAGCTGGACGAGGTCGTTGAGAACCTCGCGGTCGGCTACTACCGCGAAGGCGGCCAGTGGAAGAACAACACATTCCTGCACGTGCTGCGCGGCGGGCCGGCAGGCGGGGGATATTCAACCGTCCGCGACCTTCACCGCTTCGCCCAGGCCCTGCGCGACGACAAGCTGCTCAGCTCCGCCACGCGCGATGTCCTGTGGACCGCCAAGCCGGAGCTCTCTTCACCGAGCTACGGCTACGGCTTCGGCATCCAGGAGGTCGAAGGCGAGAACGTCGTCGGCCACAGCGGCGGGTTCCCGGGCATCAACTCCAACCTGCTGATCTACACCGACAGCGGCTACACGATCGCCGTCATGAGCAACCGCAGCGGCGGGGCAGGCGGCCCGGTCAGCCGGGCGCAGGCGCTGCTGGGAAGCATCCGCAACGATTGACGCGGCCCGCCGGTTCTTGAGGCCACCGGCGGATCCGTGGCGGCGAGCCGTCCCGAAAA
>JBGTBZ010000550.1:0-1807 GCA_041749155.1 Phycisphaerae bacterium | reverse complement strand
CGTGCGGGCGAATGCCTGCCGGGCCTGCACCGCCTCGGCCAGGGGCGGATCCGGGGCGTCGCCAGGCTCGCCCGCGCTTGCGCTTACCTCGCGCAGGAGCAGTAATCGCTGCTCAGCCACAGCCAGTGCTTCCACCGCCGGAGCGAGATGCAGATACGCTTTGCCTGCCAGCTCCAACCCCTGAACATGGGAGGGCAGGGCCTCGGAGTCGGCGGGCAGTCGCGCTCGGGCCCACTCACGGAGCCGCCCCAGGCGCCCCCGGTCCTGGGCCAACTGCGACTCGAGTGTCCGCCAGGCGTCGGAGCTCTGGCTCGAACCGTTGAGCTCGGCGGCGGCCATCATCGCGGTACTGATCTCGTCGAGGCGGGCGTCCAGGGACGGGGAGGCCTGGTCGATCCGGTCGAGGGCCGAGTGGCGACGCTTCAGGAGGTCGCGCAGATTGCGGGCCTCGCCAAGCCGCTTGCGCGTCTCGTTGGCGGCCGACTCGTACGCCGCGAGCGCCGATTCGAAATCGCCTTCCCCCAGAGCGATGAGCCCAACCCGAGCATCGTCGTCCGGCGGGGCGGTTCCATGATCGAGCCATGAAGCGAGCTGCTCTGACCGGGGGCCCAACTCGCCGATCTGCGTCTCGATCGCCGCCAGATCTTCAGCGTCGTCGTGAAGGCGGTTCCGCAGGGCCAGGATCTGCTCCAGGGATTGCGCATGCGAGCGAAGCGAACCTGCAACATCGCTGTAGCTGCGAGCCAGTTCCCCCGCACTCTTCTGCTCGTTCAACCACTGGGTGGCTTCGGTGCCTGAAGTCGCAAGCAACGCGCTGGCCTCTGCAAGTCCCGCCGGCCCACCGATCTCCGCGGGCCGCAAATCAAGCTCCTCCAGGGCACCCATGATGCGCTGGTACTGTGAACTTGCCTCATTATGGGCTGGCTCGAGTGCTTCCAGGTCACGGGGAAGGCGAAGGCGCGCCTCCATGGCGTCCTCGTATTTCTCAGCGGCCGACGAATACTCTCCGCGAACCACGTCCGCGTCGGCGGCACGCCTCAGGCCCTGCACGTGCGCCCAGGCGGCAGAGGAGAGCGGTCCCGACGCTTCCATTGGCCCGACGCCCGCCAGGCGCTGCCGGGAGGCAAGAACCCGATCCGCCGCCGCGATGTGGGCCCGCAGCGTATCCTGCATACGGGCCAGGCGCTGGGCCTCTTCCTCCACTTCTCCCGCGGCGCCCATGCGATCGGCGGCAGCGAGTTGATCTTCCCAGGGGATTGGGACCGCGACGCCCAGGGAGCGTGCGCGCTCCTCGAGCTGCGCGCCGAGGCGTTCAATTTCCTCGCGCTGGGCCGTCGACGTGGTGACTTGAGTTGTCACGGCCGGAACCGGCTCCTCCGTCGGGTCAACCGCTTGCTGCGTCGTCGCGCCTGCGGGAGCTGCATACTCGGTATCCGTGCGGCCCGCCTGCTGCGATCGCGACTCCAGCAGCGAGTCGAACATTCCCTCGCTCCAAGCCCATCCGGCAGCGCCTGCTACGCCAATGAGAAGCACTGCCAGGATGGCGACCCCGGCGGCGCGTGAATTACGGGGCGCGTCCTCCTGCTCCGGGTCTGACAGCGAGATCTCACTGGCCAAATGCCGGAAACTGGGCTCTGAAGGCCGCCGCACCCGCGGCGCAGCGGAGCGAGTCATCGTGGCCGGGGGAAGATCCAGCGCGTGTCGCCGCGGCCCTTCCAGTACCGAGTCAGGCAGGGACAGTGTGACGGCAGCCCGCGGTCGCGTTGGAGGGACGACCCCCTCCGCCACGGGAGTCGGCGGCGCTGGT
>JBGTBZ010000549.1:0-8166 GCA_041749155.1 Phycisphaerae bacterium | reverse complement strand
TGGCCGGCGCGGTCCTGGCCTGGACGGTGCTATGTGTGACAGGCTGCGCCCGCGGCTCGGAGCAGGCGGGAGAGGTTCCGCCGGCCCCTCGGCCATTCGGCAATACCGACCCATGCGCCATGCGCCTGCACGACCTTTCAGGGACGTTGCTGGCGTACTGGGCCAGGCACTATGAGTTTCCCGAGAGCCTCGGGGAACTGACGCCGGAAACAACCGGTTTCCCGGTTCCGCCGACGGTGTGCCCTGTTTCGGCCAGGCCATACGTTTACACGCGCGATGGCATCCTGCTTCCGGAGCGCCAGGGACGGGTGATTGTCTACGATCCTGCCCCGGCGCATGCACAGATGCGATGGGTGATCACCGTCGAAGAGCCGGAGGACTCCGGCCTGCCGATCACCAAGGTGATCGCGCTGCCCGAGCGTTTCTTCCTTCTGCGCCCTCCGGGCTGAGTGCAGAAACGCGCACCAGGAAATCCGGAGGAATCGAGCAGGGTTGTGGCCATTTTGGCCCAATACCTATGCTTTGGAGCACTTGGTGCGCGTTTGTGGCGATTTCAGCGCACCGCGCCCAGACATTCAGGGCCATGACCCGCGTGACTGTTCGGGTCCATGACCCGCGCGACTGCAAGGTGTTCACAGCTCATGGCGCGAACCCGAAGAATCCTCCGCCCGCCAGTCGTACTTGGCATCGTCCTGGCCATGGTGCTTGGTTCGGTGCTGTGGCTGGTTGCCCTTCGCCTCATGGCGGCTCCGCAGGAGACCGGCGGCCCCGAGGGCCGGCCCGCCGTACCGGTCGAAGTCGCGGAGCTGGAGTACGGCCCTCTCGAGCAGCGGCGGACCTTCAGCGGCACGCTCTCTCCGCGCGCCGAGGCCTCTGTCGCCCCGAAGATCTCCGGCAGGATTGAGCGGATGGCCGTGAACCTGGGCGATGTCGTCCTGCGAGGCCAGGTGATCGCGGAGCTGGATGACGACGAAGCCCAACAGACTGTCGCCGAGGCCGAGGCCGAACTAGCCGTTGCGGATGCCAATCTCGCCGAGGCCAACAGCGCCCTGGGCACGGCCCTTCGAGACTACGAGCGGGTGCAGACGCTCCAGCAGCGAGGCATCGCTTCGGAATCGGAACTGGACGTGGCCCTCGCCGCCCGCGAGGCCAGGCAAGCAGAACTCGCGGTCGCCCAGGCGCAGCTTCGCCGCTCCGAGGCGGCCCTTGCAGCCGCCCGAATCCGGCTCGGGTACACCCAGGTCCAGGCCACTTGGGCCGACGACGACTCCGAGCGCGTAGTAGCGGAGCGTTTCGTGGATGCCGGAGACACGGTCGGGGCCAACACGGCGCTGATCCGCGTCGTTCAATTGGATCCACTTGACGCCATAATCTTCGTGACGGAGCGGGATTACGCCCGCATGAGCCTCGGCCAGACCGCCACCCTGCAAACCGACGCCTTTCCTGCCCAGAGCTTCGAGGCGCGGGTCGTCCGGCTGGCCCCGGTCTTCCGCCAGGCGTCGCGCCAGGCACGGGTTGAGCTTGAGGTGCCCAATCCCGATCAGCGGCTCAAGCCTGGCATGTTTGCCCGGGTCACGGTGGTGCTGGACCGCATTGAAGAGGCCACCATCGTGCCAACGTCGGCCCTGCTCACGCGGGAGGGCCAGACCGGCGTCTTCATGGTCGGGGAAGACAAGATCGCGCATTTCCGCCCCGTGGAGGTCGGGATCCGCACGATCGACCGCGCCGCCGTCGCCGGCGAGGGGCTTGAGGGCCGCGTGGTTACGCTCGGCCAGCAACTTGTCGAGGATGGTGGGAACGTCACGATTCCGCAGGACGAGACGGAAGTGACGCCGGCGACGCGGAGCACGACGCGGGGAGGTCGCCCATGAATCTTCCGCGTTTCAGCGTCGCCCGCCCGGTCTTCACGACGATGGTCACCCTGATCATCGTCACCCTGGGCGTCGTCTCGCTCTCGCGGCTTCCCATAGACCTGTTTCCCGAGCTGTCGCTGCCGACCCTCACGGTCGACACGGAGTACGAGAACGCCAGCCCGGAGGAGATGGAGCGTCTGATCACCGAGATAATCGAGGAAACGGTGGCGGCAGTCCCCGGCGTCGAGGAGATCACCAGCGAGTCAGGTGAGGGCGAGAGCGACGTGCGCGTCAGTTTCGTCTGGGGCACCAATCTCGATGTGGCCACTAATGACATTCGCGACCGGCTGGACCGGATCATCGACGATTTGCCTGAGGATGCCGGGACGCCGAACATTCGCAAGTTTGACGTCAATAGCTTTCCCGTGCTGATACTGGGCGTGTCGAGCAACCTCGACCCGATCGAGCTTACCCAGCTCATTGAGGACGAGATCCAGTATCGGATCGAGCGTATCCCCGGCGTGGCCGCCGTTGAGACGTGGGGCGGGTTCAGCCGTGAGATCCAGATCAACCTCGACCCGGACCGAATCAAGGCCCTGGGCTTGCCGCTGAACGAGGTGCTCGATTCCCTCCGGGCCGCGAATGTGAACGTGCCGGCGGGGCAGATCGAGCGCGGGCAGTTGGAAGTTACGCTGCGAACGCCCGGCGAGTTCACCAGCGTGGACCAGATCGCGGGCACCGTGGTCGCCGTGCGCGAGGGAGCGCCGGTCCTGCTCGGACAGATCGCCAGCGTCGAAGACACTTACCAGAAGCTCACCCGGCTCGTCCGCATCAACGGCAAGTCCGGCGTTCGCGTGGGCGTGCGCAAGCAGTCTGACGCGAACACGGTCGAGGTGGCCCGCCGCGTGCTCGAAGAGGTGGAACTCATCAACCGCGAGCTGCCGCAGGCGCAGGTGATTCCGGTCATAAACCAGGCGACTTACATTGAGCGGTCGATCGCGAACGTGGCCCGCAGCGTCTTCTGGGGCGGAGCGCTGGCGGTGCTGGTGCTTCTCTTCTTCCTTCGCAACCTCCGGAGCACGGTGGTGATCGCCGTCGCGATCCCCATCAGCGTGATTGCGACCTTCGCCCTGATCTACTTTGGCGGCTTTACGCTGAACCTGATGACCCTGGGCGGGCTGGCCCTCGGCGTCGGCATGATGGTCGACAACTCCATCGTCGTGCTGGAAAACATCTTCCGTCACCGCGACGAGCAGGGGGAGGATAAGGCCGGCGCTGCCGTCCGCGGGACCAGCGAAGTTGCGGGCGCCGTCATTGCCAGCACCTTGACCACGCTGGTGATCTTCCTGCCTCTGGTTTTCGTTCGCGGCGTCTCGGGCATCCTCTTCCAGCAATTGGCCTTTGTGATCGCCTTTTCGTTGATCTGCTCGCTGTTCGTCGCCCTGTCGCTGGTGCCGATGCTGGCCTCCAAGCTGCTCAAAAGCCGCAGAGAGTTGCAAGAGAGCCGCCCCCGCCTCCTGGAACGCGTCGCCGAGTCGGCGGAGCGCGGATTTGCCCGGCTGGACGAGGCCTACCGCGACCTCCTGCGATCGGTGCTGCGGCACCGCGTGCTGACGCTCGGCTTCGCCGCCCTGCTGCTGGTGGGCAGCGCGATGCTCTATCCGATGATCGGCAGCGAGTTTATGCCGCCCAGCGACGAGGGCGAGGTCCGCGTGACCGGCGAGATGGCGGTGGGCACGCGGCTGGAGTTGGTGGATCAGCAGACACGCAAGATGGAGGCCCTGATCGACGGGGCCATACCCGAAGCGACCGACACCGTCGTCAGCGTCGGCGGGGGTTGGGGATCCTCGCGCCCGGAAGGGGAGATTCGCCTCTCACTGGTCCCCGCGGCGCAGCGACAGCGCTCCAACACTGAAATTGCGGAGGATCTTCGGCAGCGGCTGGAGGGCAAGATCGCCGGCATGCAGGTGCGAACCAGGGCTCCTCAAGGCCAGTTTCTGCTCAACCGCCTGCTGGACAACGACTCCAATCTGGCCGTGGAAATCCGTGGCTACGACCTGGAGACGCTCGATGCACTGGCCAGACGTGTTATGGAGCTCATCGAGGACGTCCCGGGCCTGACGGACGTTCGCTCCAGCCGCGAAGGCGGGATCGGGCAGGAGCTGATCCGCATTGACCGTGACAAGGCCGCGGACCTGGGGCTTTCTGTGCAACAGGTCGCCAGCGCTCTCCAGACCGCGGTGTCGGGGACGCGTGCGGGCGAGTTCCGGCAGGCGGGTGATGCATACCGCATCCTGGTGCGGCTGGAGAATGCCGAGCGGCTGTCGCTGGATGAAATCCTGGACCTGACGCTGGCGACGCCCACGGGCGAACAAGTTGCGCTGCGGAACATCATCGAACTGGAGCCTGCGACTGGTCCCATCGAGATAGAGCGCAAGGATCAGCAGCGCATCGTCAGTGTCTCGGCCAACGTCGAGGGGCGCGACATGGGTTCCGTCGCCGACGAGATCCAGGATCGGCTGAGCCAGATTCCGCGTCCCCCGGGCTACGAGTTCACCATCGCCGGCAGCTATGAGGAGCAGCGCGAGGCGTTCGACGAGCTGCTGATCAGCCTTATTCTGGCGCTGGCGCTGGTCTACATGGTGCTGGCGAGCCAATACGAGTCGCTGCGTGACCCGATCGTGGTGATGTTCAGCGTGCCCTTTGCCGGCGTGGGCGTCCTGGTGATGCTGCTCCTGTCGGACACCACGCTCAACGTGCAGTCCTACATCGGCTGCATCATGCTGGGGGGAATCGTCGTGAACAACGCCATCCTGCTGGTGGATCAGGCGGGGCAGTTGCTTCGCGCCGACCCCACCATGCCTGCGACGGAGGCCGCGGCCGAGGCGGGCCGGCGGCGCCTGCGGCCGATCCTCATGACCTCGCTGACCACCATCCTGGGCCTTTTGCCACTGGCGCTGGGCATTGGCGAGGGGGCCGAGTCGCAGGCGCCCCTGGCCCGGGCTGTGATCGGCGGTCTAACGGGCTCCACGCTCGTCACCCTCGTGCTCATCCCGGTAGTCTACTCCCTGTTTCACCCGCAGCGTGCCCCAGCGACCAGCGCCGAGTCCGACCTCGAAAAGCCCGCCGCCGGAAAGGCGGTGGTGGCTTGAGTGCAGAATGCAAAGTGCCGGACGCAGCGAGCAGGGGTTGCTCGCTGAAGCATGCCTGTCGTGCGGTTTTGACTTTCTTCACTTTACATTTTTGCATCGCGGGTTGCGCCATCGACCAGTGGCCCGCCTTCGATGTCGACTGGGAGCAGGAACTGGTCGACCGGCCCCTGCCTCCGCCCAGGATCCCCGCGTTGCTGCGGGCGGAAATCGCGCCACCGGCGACGCGGCCTGCCGTGGAGCCGGGCGGGACCCTTGCGCTATCGGTCGAGCAGGCGGTGATGCTGGCGCTGGCCAACAACCGCGACCTTCGCGTGCAGCAGCTCTCGCCCGTCATCGCCCGGGCTTTCGAGAAGGCCGAGCGAGGCGTCTTTGACCCGGAGCTCTTCGCGGAGGGCAGCATCGGTCGCCAGCGCGCCAGCGAGACGTCGCGGGCCACCGGCGAGCAGTTCGATGTCGAGGCGCAGGATTCCGGCATAGCCGGCGGCGTCCGACAACGCCTGCCCACGGGCACCGACATCCAGCTGGAGGCCCGCACCGACCGCGGATTTTCCAACCGCACCGATGATCAGCATGAAGCGCGACTGGGCCTCACCGTGACGCAGTCGCTGCTGCAGGGCTTCGGCCCCGCGGTCAACCTGGCCGCCGTGCGGCAGGCGGAGCTGGAGACGCTGGCCAGCCTTTACGAGTTGCGAGGATTCACCGAGGCCCTGCTCGCCGAGACCGAGACGACCTACTGGCTCTACACCCTCGCCGAGCGTGAGATCGAGATCTTCGAGGCATCGCTCGACGTGGCCCGTCGCCAGCGCGACGAAACGCAACAGCGCATCGATGTCGGGGTGCTGCCCCAGACCGAGTCCGCCGCGGCTCAGGCGGAGGTCGCGCTGCGCGAGCAGGCCCTGATAGACGCCCGCAGCGAGCTTGAAGCCCAGCGGTTTAGGCTGCTGCGCCTGCTGAACCCGGCCGACTTTGGAATGCTGGATCACCGTATCGACGCCACGACCGAGATCGAGGTGGAGCCGGCAGGTATTGACGACCTGGCGGAGCGGATACAACTTGCCATGCGCCTCCGCCCGGACCTGAACGAGGCCCGCCTGCGCGTGCAGCAGAACCGGCTGCAGACGATCGTCACGCGCAATGGACTGCTTCCGCGGCTGGACTTGTTCATCACGCTGGGCCGCAGCGGTTACGCCGATTCCTTTTCCGACGCCGTCAGCGACCTGGGCGATGGCCAGAGCTATGACCTTACCGCGGGCGCCCGCTTCAGCTACTTCCTGGGCAACCGTACCGCTCAGGGGCGGCACATTGCGGCCGTTGCCACCGCCCAGCAGGCCGCCGCGGCGGTGGCGAATCTCGCCCAGCTCATCTGGCTGGACGTGCGATTGGCGGCGACGGAGGTGGAGCGTTCTCGCCAGCAGATCGCCGCGACCGGGGCCACGCGAGTACTGCGGGAGGAGGCCCTGCGTGCCGAGCAGGAGCGCTTTCGCGTCGGTACCAGCACAAACCTGCTTGTTGCCCAGGCCCAGCGCGACCTTCTGGAGAGTCAGATTGCGGAGGTGGAAGCCATCGTCAGCTACCGGATCGCCCTGATCAGCTTGTACCTGGCCGAGGGAAGCCTTTTGGAGCGACGAGGCGTGAGCGTGGGCCCAGAATGAGTCAAACGGCGTTGCGGTGCCGGACGATCTGCCCGCTCTTGATGTAGACGATGTCCTCGGCAATGTTCGTGCAGTGGTCTCCGATGCGCTCGAGGTTCTTGGCGATCATCACGTGGGCGAGGTCGCGGCTCACATGCGCGCTCTCCCGCCGCATGTCGGAGAGCGACTGCTGCACGATCCCGGCGTAGAGGGCGTCGACACGATCGTCGGCGCGGATAACTGCCTGCGCGCTCTCCTCCTCCGCGAAGTTGAAGGCGCGCACCGTCTGGCGGACCAGTTCCACGACCTGCTGGCCGAGGTCCACGAGGTCCGGCGGCAGGGCGTAGGTCTCGCCCGCGGCCTCCAGCTCACTGGCCAGCGGACCGACCCGTTCGGCAATATTGGTGGCGCAGTCTGCCACGCGCTCCAGCTCGTTATTGACCTTTATGACCATCAGCACCAGCCGGAATGCCCCCGCCGCGGGCTGGTGCAGGCTCAGAAGGTCGATGGCCTTCTTCTCGATCTTCACCTCCGCCGAATCGATCCGCTCATCGGCGGCGATCAGGCTCTGGGCCAGCCTGGTGTCGCCGCGCACCACCGCGTCCACGGCATCGACGACCGACTGCTGCACGAGGCCGGCCATTCGTGCCGCCTCGGCACGCAACTGCTCGATCAAATCCATCATCGGTAACGGCATGGCACCAAGCTCCCTTCAAACCCTCCGCCTGCGCACTAACCGGGCGCCAGGCACGGGCAATGCCGCCGCTTAGCGCGTTGCCGACTTTCCAGTATCGGCGCGCCCCGCCCGGCCAGTTCAAGCCGCGGGCGCCGGCAATTACTGACCATAACTCTAGGCCAAGTCAGCCGTTCCGGTCACTCGCGAAATCGCTGGCGACACCGACGCCCAAGGGCACGCCTAGCGAAGCAGAAGGGCCCCCGCCGCAAGCGCTCCACCGACTCCCAGGAACAGGACCACCTCCACCGCGGCACGGCCAAAGCGCCGCGCCGTTGTCGAGAGCCGTAACAGCCCAGCCCGACTCCGCGGTAGGCGCGGGTCGATGGCATCTTGAGACTCATTTATGGAAGCAACGCCTGACCGGATATACGACAACATCACCCGGTGTATCGGTAGTCCGCGGCCGGGCCTTGGCTGATTGCGGCAATCTTCGTACGCACCTTTGAAAGTTGCACACTTTTGTCCCGTCCGGCGTTTATCGGCCCCGGAAGCCGCCGTGCCGGCGCGATTCTCGGACGCTCGCCAGGAACCTTCAGCCGTCCGCTCCGCCGCCCGATACGGATTCGGAAGCACCATGTCCAAGCGCCCCCGCATCGCCGGCACCCGTGTCAAGCAGCCCGCCAGGCCCTCCAGCCCAGCACCGTTCCCGCGACTGGCACGCGATGACATCTCACCCGCCGGGCGGCCTGGCACCCGGTCTCCAAAACCCCGTGGCGATCGCTCCGCCGCCGCGTCCGCGGCGCAGTATGAGTGGGATGAGCGGTGGGACGGCCTCACCTGAAATCCCGCGGCTT
>JBGTBZ010000548.1:0-4144 GCA_041749155.1 Phycisphaerae bacterium | reverse complement strand
TCTGCCCGCAAGGCCCTTTCGACGTAGCCGCGGCCGCCATTCGGAGGGGCAGGCGCCAGGCGAGGCCCCCTCTGACGAGGCGGGCGATCAGCGCTGCGACCTGGCGCGCAGACGGCGGACGTCCTCTTCGCTGAGTTGGATCTCGACGCCCGTCTGCTCGTGGATGGCCGCGGCGAGTGTTTCGGGCGTGATGTCGTCGGGGTGGATGTGAATGGTACGTCCCTCGGCGCCGGCAATGGAATCCTCCGGCGGCAGGTAGATCGCCCCGGTGTTGAAATCCACGACGAAGGCGATAGCGCCGGGAATGATGAAAAGCAGGAGCAGGAGCCCGTCCATGATGACGACGGTGGGATCGATGTCCCCCTTGCTCTGGCCGCGTCGCTCCGGATAGATCAGCGTTCCACAGGCGGTCTGCAGCAACAGGGCCGCCAGCACAGGGATTAAGACAAGGGCGCGTTTGATGTAGGTCATGGTTCGCTCGGATTTGAAACGGGACATTTACCCTACCGCCAAGGAGCGCCCGCCGCAAACGAAGGAACCAGGCGCGACCTGCCTCGAACCTGTTGTGCCTAAACTTCACCGTACCCGCGGGGCCGTAGCTCAATTGGGAGAGCACTAGCTTTGCAAGCTAGGGGTTGCCGGTTCGATCCCGGTCGGCTCCATTGAGGAGGGACAGGAACGTGCCGCTTACATAACCCCAGGGCCGTCTTTGAAGGTGAAACTTCATATGAAAGTTCGACCGCTTCCTCTCGTCGCGGGGCTTCTCGCCGCCGCGCTGCTGGCAGGCGCAACCACCCAGGACCGCGGGCAGTCGGCACCGGACTACCCGAGGCTCAAGACGCTGGACGTCGTGGACGACTATCACGGCACGAAGGTGGCGGACCCGTTCCGATGGCTTGAAGATCTCGGCGATCCGGACACGCACGCCTTCGTCGAGGCCCAGAACAGGCTCACGCGGCAGTATGTCGACATCCCCAGCCGTCCGGTCATCCGACAGCGGTTGGAGAAGCTGATCGATTACCCGCGCGTCAGCACACCCGGCCGGGAGGGCGACCGGCTGTTCTACAGCCGCAACACCGGGCTGCAGAACCAATCCGTCCAGTACATGAAGGGGCAGGGCTCCGACGAGGAGGTCGAACTGCTGGATCCTAACGAGTGGAGCGCCGACGGCACGGTGGCGCTGGCGGGCATGAACGTCAGTCACGATGCCAGCATGATGATCTACGGCGTCAGCGTCGGCGGCAGCGATCAGCGCGAGATGCGCGTCATGAAGCTCGCCGGCGGCGAGGTGGGCGAGCTCTTCCCGGAAACGATGAAAAACATGCGGTTTGCCGGCACCGCATGGCACCCGGAGGGCACAGGCTTCTGGTACAACCAGTACCCGATGCCCGGCACCGTCCCGCCGGCGCAGGAGCGTCTTAACAACAAGGTCTTCTGGCACGAGCTGGGAACCGAGCAGTCGCAGGATGTGCAGATCCATGCCTTTCCCGCCGATCCGGAGCTTTCTTTCTTCCCCTGGGTTACGCCCGGGCACCGTTATCTCATCGTCTACGCCAGCCGCGGGACGGACCGTCGCAGCGGCGTGATGTACCGGGAGATCGCGGGCGACCCCGCCGCGGCGGGCGGTTTTACGCAGCTGTTCTCGCCGGAGGACGCCCGCTACAGCATCATCGATGACCCGGAGGATGGCACGCTGGTGGTCCTGACCGACAAGGACGCCCCGCGGTTCCGCCTCGTGCAGATCGACCTGGAGGACCCTTCGCCGAGCAACTGGCAGACGATCATCCCCGAGCCGGCGGAGGAAGGAACCATCCTCAACGGCGTGGACCGCGCCGCCACGCGCTACGTCGCGGAGTACATGCAGGATGCCAGGAGCGTCCTGAAGCACTATGCCCTCGACGGAAGCGATGAGCACGCTATAGACCTGCCCACGATCGGCAGCGTCGCCGGCATCACCGCCAACCGCGACCGCGACGACATCTTCTTCGGCTTCACAAGCTTCACCTACCCCGCCACGCCGTTTCATTACGACCTGAAGAGCGGCCGGCTGGAGAAGTGGGCGGAAATCAGCCCGCCGGGCTTCGATCCGGACGCGTATGAGACCAGGCAGATCTTCTACACGAGCAATGACGGCACGCGCGTCCCGATGTTCATCACGCACAGAAAGGGCTTGGAGCTCGACGGCGATAACCCCACCATCCTCTACGGTTACGGCGGCTTCCTCATCTCCGAGACGCCTGGGTTCAGCGCCCTGCGTACGGCCTGGCTGGAGCAGGGAGGTGTCTACGCCCTGGCCAACCTGCGCGGCGGCGGCGAGTACGGTGAGCCCTGGCACGAAGCGGGCATGCGGCATAAGAAGCAGAACACCTTCGATGACTTCCACGCCGCGGCGGAGTACCTGATTGCCGAGAAGTACACGAGATCAGACAAGCTGGCCATCCAGGGTGGCAGCAACGGCGGGCTGCTGGTCGCGGCGGCGGTGACGCAGCGTCCGGAGCTTTACGGCGCGGTGCTGTGCCATGTTCCGGTGATCGACATGCTGCGCTACCACACTTGGGGCACCGGGCGGTTCTGGACCGTTGAGTACGGCAACGCCATCGACTCCGAGGCGGATTTCCGCACGCTCTACGCCTACAGCCCGCTGCACAACATCGGCGAGAACGTCGATTACCCGCCGATCCTGACCCTGACGGCGGACGGGGACGACCGCGTGGTGCCCTACAACGCCTTCAAGTTCGTGGCCACGCTGCAGCAGAAGAACCCGGACACCTGGCCGCTGCTGCTGCGTCATGACGTCGGTAGCGGGCATGGCGCCGGCAAGCCGATCAGCAAGACGCTGGACGAGCAGGCGGATCTGTACGCGTTCCTGGTGCGGGCGCTGGGGATGGATTGGGAGGAGAAGTAGCTTCATGCGATCGTGCGAGGCTCATTCATGCCCGTCGAATCAACATCCACGCGTGCACACGTCCTGTCCAGGCTTGAACAGCTTGTCGGCCTCTCCCTCTCAGCAACCCTTCGCGCTGCTGACATGCGCGTGCTGAAGTTCGGCGCGCTCCGGCCGGTCGACGGCGGGGAAATGGGCGATTTCGGGCTGCATTTCCAATGCCCATGGCGCATCGAAGGACCCGATGGCATTGTCACTGGACGCTCGGATCTCTGGGAACCGATCGAGCGGGGACCGGACTTCGACTGGGACACCTGGCGTTACGACAAGTCCCCAAACGTCCAGGATTCAGAGATGGAGCAGTGGATGTCGCAACAGGGCCGCGGGTTGGTCGTCGCGAGCACTGATGCCGACGAGTACGGTGGTGCTGCCATTCACTTCGGAGACGGATTCACTCTTCGGCTTTTCCCGGCAGGAACGCGCGGCGAAGACTGGCGGCTACTCTCATATAAGGATGCGCCGCACTTTGTAGTCGCCGGCGGCAAGGTAGAGCTCTGATTCGTGGCTGCCGCACTCGGAACATGTCCCGCACCTGTGCTAATCTGCTAAGCTGTGTCCATCCGTGGCCAACTTTGCTGACCAACTCCAGGGCGCGATCGACGAGAAACGGTCGTGCGTGTGCGTCGGGATCGACCCGAACTTCGCGATGCTCCCAGAGGCCGTCGCCGGCCCGGGCGACCGCCGCACCGCCGCGTCGCCGAGGCAGGTCATCGACGCCTTCTATGAGTTCGTCGTCGGCGTGCTGGATGCGACGGCGGAGCATGCGGCGTGCGTGAAGTTCCAGTCCGCCTACTTCGAGCAGTACCACGCCGAGGGCGTCGAGGCCTACTTCTCCCTCATCGCCGAGGCGAAAGCCAAGGGGCTGCTGGTCATCGGCGACGTCAAGCGCGGCGACATCGGAGCCACCAGCGAGGCCTACGCCGCCGCCCACCTCGCCCCGATCGCCGGCGGCGGCGCTGTCGACGCCCAGACGCCCGATGCCATCACCGTGAATTTGATGCTGGGCCTGGACACGCTGGAGCCCTTCACCGCGGCGGCGAGGAAGCACGGCAAGGGGCTCTTTGTGCTCGTCCGCACGAGCAACCCGGGCAGCGCCGACCTGCAGGATGCGAGGCTAGTGGATGGCCGGACCTGGAGCGAGGCGCTGGCGGACCGGCTCAGCGACGTCGCGGACCGTTTCGTGGGCGAGCGGGGCTACAG